>JAHIVS010000375.1 GCA_018816605.1 Pseudomonadota bacterium | reverse complement strand
CCCAGGTTTGATTCTCTCCAGAGCTTTTACAAATACAAGGTGGTGGACATCCCCCATAAAATGTCCGTCCACCATATGCTGGCCCATAAATTTTTAAAGGAACTGGGATTAAAACCAGGGGTGCCGGGCAAAAAAGCCATAAATGTCAGGTTTGAAGTGGTTCCCCCCATTAAAATGCCCGAGATCATGAAAGAAAATGAAGATGTTGCAGGGTTCATGGTTGCCGAACCGGTGGCCACAAAAGCCATTGTCAACAACATCGGAAACCTGGAGTTTTACTCTGCCAGCAGCTGGGACAATCATCCCTGCTGTATCGTTGCCATGCAGGAAGACTTTATCCAGAAGCACCCGGAAGCTGCCCAGGAATTTGTCTCCCTGATGGTTGAAACCGGAGAATACATTGAAAATGATAAAGCCAGGGCCGCAAAGATTGCCGTCAGCTTTCTCGACCCGACGGGAAAAATGGGCCTGAACCCGGATGTGCTGAAAAATGTTTTTTCACAGCCAAAGGCCATCCGCTGGGACGGACTCTATCCGGAAGCCCAGGATCTGGATAAAATTCAAAGATACATGCATGATGTCATGGAAATCGGTAGAATTATTGATCTAGAAAAATTCATAGAAAACCGCTTTGCCAACCAGGCATACAATATATAAAGGGGTATCATCCATGAAAATAACAGACCCACACGTCATTGAAGACGGAGAAAGAAACCTGATTCAGGCGGTCCAGGAAGATCTGGACCTTGATGCGGTCAGACAAATTCTCAAGGACCGGATGGGGGTCTCCTCCCTTTCTTCAAAAGGGGGTCAGATTGTGGTTCATAACAATAAAATCGCCTTCAGACTCGATTTTGATATCAACTTGAGCGGCAGCCTGCTCTTTGACAGACAGGGCAATTATATTGATGAATCGATTGACGGAGAACCGGGCCATTCCCTTCGGGAAATAAAAATAGCACCGGAAGTATTAGGCGATGATGACATCACAATAGACCCCCTGGCCCTAGCGGATGAAATCCCTCTGGTTGAAACCGGACTGGGAGAAACCGGTTTATACGAAACGGATCTTGAGGATGAGATTTCCATTGACCTCCCGGAATATGACCTTGAGGATGATCCTGAGGATGCAATAGAGCTGACCGACCCGGAAGATCTCGACTCCATAGAGCTGGAAACAGATGACCGCCTGTCAGATGAACCTGCAATCACAGGCGAATCAAATGGCTTTGACATCCAGGACCTGGAAGAGGAAGACCTGGAAAATCAGGATATAGATGACCAGGACCTTGACGATGAAATCCTTCTCCAAGAAGAGATGCTCGATGATGATATCAATGATATTCTCAAAGAAAGCCGGGAGTTCTGGGAGCAAAAAAAAGACTCATAGAGGCTAAAGGAGGGACACCATGCCTGATCCAAACAAGGGCAATCCTATTGTAGATATGGATGAACTCAAAGAAATTATGGACAATGACATGGAACTGATTCAGGATTGCTTTACAGAATTCCTGACAGACCTGCCGGATCTTTTGGGAGACATACAAACTGCCATTTCCCAAAAGGACGCGGAAAAAATGAATAGCACCGGTCACAAGCTAAAAGGAACCTTAAAATACCTGGCAGCAGAACCGGCTGCCAAAGCAGCACAGGTTATTGAGTCCGCCGGCAGCAACCATGATCTGGAAAACCTGGATGAAAAATTTTCAACCCTTGAAAGGGAATGCGAAAATCTGACAGCCTTTATCAAGGGGTTTACCCCCTAGATACCCTCGAACAATAAAATTTAAAACACGATTACCGCCATTCCAAGCGGATATCTGTTTTTAACCCTATCTTTCGTAAAAAAAAGGATAAAAAATGCCCGGCCAATTCAAATTATTTTGTGAGTATTTTCATTGTTGCGGGAAAAGAGTCCTGGACCTGGGTGAGGTGGACACTGAAAAAAAGGCCAAGGAATGGATGAAAATCCAGACCCTCAACAGAAAGCGGCCCCGCCTTCCCAAGGACGATTTAATCAAAACCTGCCCGGTAAGCCATTGTCCCGGGAAACTCCAGATCCCCCGGTATGATTACCGAAAAGCTTCGGCCTAGCCCTTTTGGATCTGATTTAAGAAAGGAAATGACATGGGGGTGAACTATGAGGAAATTGATTTTCAAAAAACCTCCCTGGGAGATCTGATGTTACGGCGACGCCGCCTGATCCAGCTCAAGGGCCTTGATATCTATGAAGTCAAGCTTGGGGAAGCGTTTCTGATGTCAAGCCTTTATCATGAGGCGGAATCCCAGTTGTCCACCCTTGGCCTGGGCCTGTTGGAGAAAGATGAACTGGATGTTGTGGTCGGCGGTCTCGGGCTTGGGTACACGGCTGTTTCCGCTTTGGAAGACCGGCGTGTAAAATCCCTTGTTGTTGTGGAATATTTAGAACCCGTTATCCAATGGCATAAAAATGGGCTTGTCCCCCTGGGCAGCAGGCTGAACAATGACCCGCGTTGCCGCCTGGTGGGTGCTGACTTTTTTGCCTTGTCCAGGGAGGTGTCAAAAAGCTTTGATCCCCTGCACCCGGCAAAAAAGCACGATGCAATTCTTCTGGATATAGATCACACGCCGACAAGGGTATTGCACCAGTCAAACACCCGTTTTTATACCGAGAAAGGACTGGCGGAACTGGCACACCATTTAACGCCCGGAGGCGTGTTCGGGCTCTGGGCAGACGGCCCGGCAGAAGCCTCTTTTACAACCCACCTGGGCAAGGTGTTTGCAACGGCTGACGCCCATACCATTGAATTTGACAACCCCGTAACCGGCCGCCCGTCTTCGGGTGCCGTTTACCTGGCAAGAACAGGCCGTTAGTCTCGCCCTTTCCCCCTGGAAAATAAGGTTGTCCCATCCATCCGGAGCTTACTGCCGGATCCTGGCTTTTCTTCCGAAACAGATGCCAAGCTTCTTCATCTTGTTTCTCAGGGTGATGGAATTCATTTTGAGCATGGCCGCCGCCCCACAATCGCCATGAACTTTCCCTTTGGTTTTTTTGAGGGCAAGGGTTGGTGAATTAAGGGTTCCTGTTTCCTTTGATTTTTTTTCCAATAAACTGCTGCACCAGGTCGGAGAGATCATTTTTCCGCTGCCGCAGCGGGGGAATGGTTATGGGAAACACATTCAGCCTGAACCACAGGTCCTCACGAAATTGCCCCCATTGGTTCTGAGATTCCCGGGAAAATAGTCCGCCTGGCGGTTGACCGTGGAGACCGTGAAAAACAAAATCAGGTGAGGGACACAAACCTAAGGGAACCCTTTGCCGACGCAATCGGGATCAAGGCCATTGAAATGGGCCATCTGCCAATTGCCGTCACCATCTCGCTTATTGCCTTTTTATTTGTCGCAATTTTTCTTACCCCCCTCCTGTGTTCTCTTTTTATAAAAACCGGACTGCATTCAAAAAAGAAAAAACGGATCTCCTTTCTTGATATCCTCCAGGGCGGTATGAGGGGTGTCTGAAGCATGCCGTTAAAAATGCCGAAGCTGACGGTGTGCATAGGGAGTCTTTATCTGCCCAAACCACCGGATAAAAATCATGCCCAGATTCTTATCCGCACGGTTTCATTTTCTGGTTCTCCTTTAGCGGTTTTCTCGGTGTGATCAGCCTGAGCGGCCTTGTGGTAAAAAATGGGATTATCCTCATGGATTCTGCAGATCACCTCCTTGCAAACCCAAAAGACAAAAACCCGGTAATCCGCCTTTCTATTTTTTTCCCCGGGTTGGGCAGATATCAAAGAGAGGACAGATCTCGCACAGGGGTTTTCTGGCATCACAGATCTCCCTGCCAAAATAAATAAATTGCAAGGACAAATCACTCCAGGAGGATTGGGGGATAATCTCCATGAGTTCAAACTCCACCTTCACCGGGTCTTTCTTGTCCGTGAGACCCAGCCTGCGGGAGAGGCGCAAAACATGGGTATCCACCACAACCGCCTCAAACCCGAAGGCCGCAGACCTGACCACATTGGCCGTTTTTCGCCCCACACCGGGCAATTGTGTCAATGCCGCCATCTCGCTTGGCACAACACCATTGTGGTTTTCCAAAACGGAACTGGCACAGGCCTTGATATTTTTGGCCTTGTTGTTATAAAACCCGGTTGAATAAATAAGGCGGCGAATCTCATTTAAGGGGGCATGGGCAAGGGCAGCCGGGTCCGGATACCTGGCAAAGAGTTTTTTTGTCACCTTGTTGACCTGATTGTCCGTACATTGTGCCGACATGATGGTGGCCACAAGCAATTGAAAAGGTGTCTTATGGTCCAGCTGGGTCTTGACAACCGGATACCGGTCCCGTAATCTTTGGAGCAGGGTATTAATTTTAATTGGATCTAACATCATAAAGTGTCTATATATGAATCAAAAAAAAACCACAAGACAGATTCGGGCCCTGGGACTTTGCTCGGGTGGGCTGGACAGCATTCTCTCTGCCCTTTTGTTAAAAAAACAGGGAATTGATGTCACCTGGATCAGCTTTGAAACCCCTTTTTTCTCATCCCTTTCCGCCCAAAAGGCCTCGGAACAGACCAAGATCCCCCTGATCATCCAGGACATTACGAAAGAATACATGGAAATGATGAAATCCCCCAAAGCCGGTTTTGGCAAAAATATGAACCCCTGCATGGACTGCCACACCCTGATGTTTGCAACGGCCGGCACCCATATGAAACAAGAGGGGTTTGATTTTCTGTTCAGCGGCGAAGTTGTGGGACAGCGGCCCAAATCCCAAACCAAGACCGCATTGAGATATGTTGAAAAAAACTCCGGATTTGACGGGGATCTCCTGCGGCCCCTGAGCGCAAAATGCCTTCCGGAAACCCGGGTGGAACAACTGGGGCTGGTAGACAGAGAAAGGCTTATGGATATTACCGGCCGGTCCAGGGAGATACAGATGCAGATGGCAAAAGACTTTGGTATCACAGACTTTCCCTCGCCTGCCGGCGGATGCCTTTTAACGGACAAAATTTTTTCAAACCGCCTCAGGGATCTGCTGGGGATACAGGAAACCGATGAACCGCGTCAGCTTCACCTTCTTAAATATGGCCGCCACTTCAGGCTGGATGAAGGCTGCAAACTTATTGTGGGACGTTCGGAAAATGACAACCAGCAGATATTATCCTGGTATGACACAACCCAGGACCTCAAGATGCGGCACATGGACATGGCAGGACCGGATGCACTTCTCATGGGCCGTTTCTCGGATGGCCACATCCAGACCGCTGCAAAAATCATTGCCGGATACACCAAATCAAAACCCGGTGAAACAGCAGGGATCCGGGTTGTTGGAAAGGGGAAAGAAACCATTGTCCATGTTCCCACCCCGGCCGCCTCTGTCTTCAAAGAGCTGATGATCTGAGACCCTGACATAAAATTCTTGTGACCCTTCCAGGCACAACCCGGCAGATTGATAGGGGACTGGTCCTACTTCCAGAGTTCCTGAATCAACTTTCGGCTCAGATCCAGATATTTGTGTTGCATGGCCGGATCATTGCAGAAAATTTCCAAGGTAATGGTACTATTGTACCCAATTGCCTTTAATGAATTCACTGCGTTTTGCCAATTCACGGTCCCGACACCCAAGGGCATATGATCATCGAATCTGGATCGGTTGTCAGAAAAGTGAACATGCTGGATGTGTTCTCCCAGTTCTGCGCAAAAAACCGCATGATTATCCATACCGAAGTTTGAGTGCCCGAAATCCAGATGCAGTTTTAAACCCGGCACTTCCGTCAGCAAGCGCTTAAAGGTGGAAACCCGGTCAAAAGGAGCTTTAAAGTTTTCAAGCACCATTGTGAGCCCATAGGATGCTGCCATTTCAACAATGGGAGGTAATGCCTCTAGATGGAATGGGACCAACTCTTTTCCCATGGCCGGCGGACAAAAATAGCAGGGATGGATGTTCATCACCTTCGCCCCCAAGGCGGAAAATATCCCTGCACATCGCTCCAGCTCCTTAAAACAAGCTTCCCGAACTCCCTGGATCGGATACGCATGGGGAAGGCAGGGATCGGTATGCCCGGTGATAGACAAGCCATGGGGCTCAAGGATCAGCCTCAATTTATCACTATCAACGTAGGTGGCGTTCGGGCCTTCGATGGTTAAATCCAAAAAATCGAAACCGGCTTTTCCGCAAAACGCTGCCTCATCATAGACTGATTTTGACGGGTTGTTCATTATTCCAATTTTCATGGTGCTTTCCTTAATTTGCTGGGCACTCCGTTAAGCCAATTGTTTCTCTTTCATCCAATCCATCTCAAACTTCAATGGCTTCATTTGCGGGCACCTGCCCCTGAATTTTTCATTCTAACCCCGTTATATTCAAATCCATTCAAAGTAAACCCTTTTATGAAAAATTAACCGTTTCCGCTTCCGGCAAGGGATCGGTAATACCGATGAAAGTGCCTTGACAGCGCATGGTACAAAAACCGTTCAATGGACGTCATGCCGCCCATTCTTTGGTGACCTCGTGGTACAGCCATTGTCGCAAAAAGCAAGTTTCATCTGAAAAAAACTTGACAGGAAACAGAAAGGAGGGTAATGGTTTTTGGAACGTTGGTCCAAAATAGAACTAGAATTCGCAACCCGGGGGTGATAAAGATCGGTAGCAAGGAACGAATACAAAGAGAGCTGGCAGACCGGAAGCAGCTGATCATTGAAAAAAGCAAGGAATTGTTTTTTTCCAGAGGATTTGACAATGTATCGATCCAGGATATCTGTGATGCCATAGAGTACGGAAAAAGCGCGGTTTACAATCTGTTTGAAAGCAAGGAAGAGATCTATGGCTTTGTTTTTGTGGAAGCGGTCCAGATCCTTGCGGACCTTCTCAATGAGGTGGATGCATCCACTGTTGATCTTGAAGATCCGCTCACCGAATTCACTGCCAAAATTTATTGTTTCTTTAAAGAGTATAAACCGTATTACACTGCCCTTTTCTTTTTTGATTTCAATCACAGGGCGCTTTTGAAAATACCGGACCATATCATCCGGCAAAAGCACCTGGAAAGAGAACGGGGCGCCCAACCCGTATATATGGTGCTCAACAACGGCATTGAAACAGGGGTGCTCAGACCCTTTGATATCCAAGAGATGATTAATACCTATTTTGCTTCGCTTCTCGGGATAATCAACACCTTTATCATTGACCAGCAGGATGCGGATCCCGAAGCACTTCGAGAGATTATGATCCGTCATGCAAAAATTTACGGCCGGGGAATGCAGGCGTAATTTTTTTGCCCTTTATGGACCAATGGTCCATATGGGACTTTAATAACATATTGGAATGATGGTTTTACAGAACAGCAGATTGTCCTGCCGGCTGCGGGAATCCGGCAGATGCCATTGCACTCAACGGAGAAAATGAATTGAATCACAGAAGAGATTTTTTAAAAAAAAGTGCGGCCGCGGCCGCGGTGCTGGCGGTACCGGCCCTGGGCCTTGGTGCCCCTGGGGACAATGGGGTGAAAATTGACCTCTGCAGGATCAAAACGGCGCTGGTCCTCTGGTACAGCCAGACCCAAAATACCGAGAGAATCGGCCGGCTGGCAGCCCGGGCTCTGGAACTCCAGGGGATTGAGACAGACGCTTTTGAAATCCGGGAGGCCGGAATACCCGTGTTTGAAAAATATGACCTGATTGTCTTTGGATCCCCGGTTTTCCACTATGACGTGCCTGAAATTGTCCAGGACAAAATCCGTGAAACAAACCGCATTGACAATATCCCGGTTTCCGCCTTTGTCACTTCCGGCGGCGGCGGCGGAAACCAGATCAACACTGCGGTAAGGATTTTAAGTTTTTTACAGGAAAAAGGCGGCATACCCATCGGGTTTGAGGTCTTTTACAATTTCGGCACCTTCCCGCCGTCCTGGGCGTTCATGGACGAAGAAGACCGCAGAAAAATCCAGATACTGCCCGATGCAAACACATTTGAAAAAGTGCAGGCGTTTTCAGCCCGTATTGTTGACAATGCCAGGGCCGGCATCGGATATGAGATCAATCTTGCATGCGGCCTGGGAGAAGTCAAGCGCCTGTTTTTAAACACCGGCACCAGCAAGCTGATGACCGGCACACACGGGATAAACCTGAAAAACTGTATTGGCTGCGGCATCTGCCTTGAGAAATGTCCGGCAGGCGCCATTGACCTTTCAACCGGAACCATTGATGCAAAAAAATGCGTTTCCTGCATGGGCTGTATCAACAATTGCAGGAACAAGGCCGTTGACATGGTTTTTATCGGCCAAAAACTGACCGGATATTATGACCTCGTGAAAACCAGCAATATCCGGCTCCCGGACCCGGGTGAACTTTTAACTGACATCTGAGAGGAAAAACATGGAAAAAATTGAAAAACATGTGGATGACCGGCGGCGTAATTTCCTGAAAAAACTGGTCCTGGGCAGCGGGATGGCGATCCTCTCGGCAGGATTTCTGCCAGGGTGCATTTTCCGTGACGGGACGGGCGCTGTCTGGGCAGGTGCTGCCGCCATTGTCGTAGATTATGAAAAATGCACCGGATGCAGAACCTGCGAGGCTGTCTGTTCGTCTTTTTACCGGTATGAAAAAAACAGCAACACCGCTGTTCCGGGGCTTGGGAACCCGCATTTTGCAAATATCCGGGTATACAGCTTCAACCCGGATATGGATATCCCCCTGGTCTGTTCCTTTTGCCGGGACGCTCCCTGTATCCGTGAATGCCCGGTACCCGAAGACGAAAATACAGGAAAAAAGGCCTTGTTCAGGGATAAAAAAACCGGTGCCGTAACCCTGGACCCTTCCCGCTGCATTGGCTGCGGCTCCTGCAAAGATACCTGTGAAAAAGAAAGCGCCGGTGTCATCCGCCTGGATTCTGAACCCCCTGTGCCCCACGGAATCTGCAACCTGTGCAACGGCAGCCCCATGTGTGTAAAACACTGCCCCTTTGACGCCCTGTCTTTTGAAAAGAAAAACCCGGACTATCCATATGACAAAATGGTTCCGGAAAAAATTGCTCAGGAATTGATCCGCACGCATTACCGGATATAACGGCCACGCGCCGCTTTGATTTTTTGTTCAGGCAGGACCCGCAACAAAGATTGAATTTCAGGCTTGGTTTGCTGAAACTTTCATATTAAAAACTGGAGAACATTACAGATGAGAACAACCTCTTTTGGCTACCACGGGATTATATTGAACATTGACCTGTCAACCGGTAACGTTTTTAAAAGCCAACTTCAAACCGAAGATATCAAAAATTACATCGGCGGCCGCGGCCTGGGCATGAAACTTTTATGGGACCGGATAAAAAGCCCTGGAATGGATCCGCTCTCCGGGGAAAATCCTCTGATTTTTCTGCCCGGCCCTTTTTCAGGCCTGCCCATCCCTTGTGCCTCACGCACCTGTGTTGTGACAAAATCGCCCTGTACCTCGCCGGTTGAGTCCGAATATGCCCATGCCTCCACAGTGAGCTATTCCAATTTCGGAGGGTTTTTCGGTCCGGAAATCAAGTTTGCCGGATACGATGCCGTCATCATCAGCGGCAGGTCCGCCGCGCCGGTCTATATCCGGATTGAGGACGATAATGTGCAAATAAAGGATGCCGCTCCATACTGGGGAATGGGAACCGACGGCTTTGATAAAAAATTTACCTCGGATTTGAAGGACCGGCAATTTTGCACCTGTTATATCGGACCTGCCGGAGAGAATCTTGTCCGCCATGCCAGTATCATCCACACGGCAAGCCGGGCCGCCGGCCGGGGCGTGGGGTGTGTCATGGGAGCCAAGAACCTGAAGGCCATCGCCGTCAAAGGCACCCGGATGCCGGAAGTGGCAGATCAGACAGGGCTTTTGGACAGGATCACGGATGCAAGGGATCATTTCACAGGACTGTCCAGGGGTCGGCTTCTCTCCTATTTTCTGCGCAAAAGCGGCACTACCTCACAGCTGGAAAAAAAAAGCGGCAAGGGGATCATGGCCGTAAAAAATTTCAGGGAAGGAACCTTTCCCGGGGTTGATAAAATCGGGGCGGATGCCGCAAAAAAAGACCTGTGGGTCCGAAGCTATTCGTGTTACTGCTGCCCCCTGGCCTGCAAGAAAAGCGGCGTGGTCAAAGACGGGCCCTACAAGGGAGTGATGGTCCACGACGGCCCGGAATATGAAACCGGCACCATGCTCGGCGCCAACCTAATGATTTCCGATCTGGGCGGACTGATGAAACTGATCTATGACGGGGATGACCTGGGCCTGGATATTATTTCAGCAGGGAACGTGATCGGCTTTCTCATGGAAGCCCGGGAAAAAGGGCTGATCGATCTGAATTTTCTTGACGGGATAGATCTGGCCTGGGGAAATGCAGACGCTGCCATCAAAATGCTGGAAAAGATTGCCAGAAGGGACGGGATCGGCGATCCGGCATCAAAAGGCGTTAAGGCGCTGGCTGAAACCCTCCGGGGGGGATCTGAATTTGCCATGCATGTGAAAGGAATGGAACTTGCCGCCCACAATGTCCATGCAAATCCGGCCATGGGCCTTTGCTATGCCACGTCCAACAAGGGCGGCTGCCATCAGAACGGCAACACTGCCCAAGAGCAGAATTTAAGGGTGGTCATCGACTCGGTGGGAATCTGCAGGTTTGCCTGCATGCCGCCGGTGGGGCTTACTCCAAAAACACTGGCAACACTTCTGGAAAGCATAACCGGCATAAAAAGGAATGAAGAAGAACTTCTCAGGGCCGGTGAAAGGGGATTCAACCTTGAAAAAGTGTTCAACTACCGGGAAGGATTCCGCCGCCGGGATGATACGCTTCCCCAAAGATTTTTCAGCGAGCCCCTGACCATCGGCCCTGAAAAGGGTGCGGTTCTGGACAGGGCATCATTTGAAACACAGCTGTCCGATTATTACCGGGAAAGGGGATGGGACACACAAAGCTCAAAACCCGGAAAAACCAGGATGTCTCAGCTTGGGCTGTCGTTTGCCCTTCTTTGATCCCCGGTTCTTCATACTATATTTTTTATGGACTTTACCATTTCGAACAACAAAAAAACCGCAGGGCTTCCTTGCATAAAGCATTGAAAACAGTATTTAGGGCTGCCAGGAGGAGATGGCGTCAATCAGGCACCCATCCCGTCCGCTCAAGGACGAGCGGACGGGATGCAGTGGCAGCCCTTTGCCCTGACGATGCCGGGCAGAAGGCATTGTCAAAAAAACCAGGGATTAATAGTATATCATCTTTTCCCAGAACTCTTTTTCGTCCTTATCCCAGTCCGGGCCGAATTTTTCCTCACAAAAAACAGACAGCCTTGAGTACCAGCTGGTCCATGGGTTTTTTCCCGTTTTTTTGGCCTCAAGCACATCCATGAGAAAGGATTCGATATTGATCATTTCTTCCTTGGGAATATAGGAACAGGCTCCCCCCAGATAAGATTTTTTAATATTCTCCGGACTCAAGGCATGGGCAGTCAGCATGACGGTTATCACCTTTTTCTTGTTGGCGGTTTCCAACAACTGATACCCGTCCACACCCATGATATCCAGCACTGCTATATCAAAATCCTGGGTCTTCAGAAGCTCGTTTGCCTGTTCATAGGTTTCAGCCCTGACTGTGGTACACATATCCAGCAATTCTTCCAGGGAATCAAGGACATCGGGTTCATCATCAACAATTAAAACTTTTTTGTTTTCCAGACTGCTAGTTGCCATATTTCCTTCCCATTCATTACAATTAATCTGATAAACGTATTTGTCATCCTGTGGAAACAGGGATATTCAGAGAAATTTCAGGCAGAATCCCGTATTCTAAATTAAAGAAAACCACAGTCCCTATATATTTTCAAGTGGTTTGTTGCCAAATG
>JAHIVS010000374.1 GCA_018816605.1 Pseudomonadota bacterium | reverse complement strand
CGGTTTTGCAAAGTAAAAAATAAAAAACCGTTTATCCAGAGGTCAAGGCAGAATATAAAAAACCAGATTCTGGCCCTTAAATCATTGTACGGAAAGGATATTGTTAATTATAATTCCCTGTTTCTGGGAGAGCACGACGGACTCAACGCCCCCATGGACCTGATCCTCTATGCAGCCCAAACGGCCCACGAACACTTCGGGTTTAACAACGCCTACATGCAAAGGCCCATGCTCTATTTGTTCGGCAGCGTAGATGGCCTGCTTGGGGCCGATGACCGTCTTTTCGATGGCCTCAACAGCCTCCCCTTTCACACCTGCATCAATATCGGCCTTGAGTCGGCTGATGATACGACCCTGTCCCTTATCGGCAAACCCATCACGGCCCGGAAGGTGGAACAGGCCTTTGACCGGATCCAGGCCATCAACCAAAGATATCGCCAAATTGAAATGACCTGCAATTTTATCATGGACAGGGATCTGCCGGCCTCCCACAATACGTCCATGCTGGGCCTTGTGAGGGGGAAAATGATCCATACCAGCCCCAAGGGAAGTGTTTATCTGTCGCCGCTTCGGTTTGGCGATCCCTCCAGGGAAGTGCTCTTTGATTTTTACCACCTAAAAACCCAAAGCCGCCTGCCCATGTTTCTTTATATCATCCAAAGAATGTGACCCCCCTTGATTTTAGCGCTTGATTAATGATAAATATCCCCCCATGGAAACAAGGTCACTCATATCGCTCCACGGCGGACATTCAGGAGAGTTCTGCTGCCACGCCAGGGACCGGCTGGAAGAAATTATCCGCGCCTATATTGAAAAAGGATTCAAGATCGTCGGCATCACAGAGCACATGCCGCCCCCAAGCGACCGATTTCTTTACCCGGATGAACGCAAACTAGGCCTGACCGCCAAAACCCTGTACCGGCAATTTGCCCGGTATATGGCAGAAGTCAGACGGTTAAAACGGCTCTATCAATCGGATATCCGCATTTACGCAGGCATGGAAGCAGAAACCTATTCCGGATATCTTGCCCATGTAAAACAATTGATCCATGATTTTGAGCCGGACTATATTGTGGGCTCGGTACACCATGTGGACGACCGGTGTTTTGACTACTCCAGGCAGGCATATGAAAAAATTGTCCGGCAATGGGGTTCCCATGAGCAGATGTATCTGCGCTATTTTGACCTTCAATATGAAATGATCGGAAAATTGCGCCCGTTTGTGGTGGGCCATTTCGATCTGATCCGGATCCATGACCAAAACTTTGGGCCCAGGCTTTTGTCCCCAAAAATCCATGAAAAAATACTGCGGAACCTTCACCTGATAAAAGAGTTGGGCCTGGTCATGGATTTTAATCTCAGGCCCCTGGCCCGGGGGGAAAAAGAACCCTATCTTTTCCGCCCCCTTCTGGAAACAATCAAAGAACTGGGCATCCCTGTGGTGCCCGGGGACGATTCCCACGGAAAGGACCAGGCCGGAGGCCATGTGCCCTGGGCCATCCGAATGCTGGAGTCCCTGGGATTTGATACCCATTGGCCGGAGCCGCGGATTCTCCTCCCAGATTTACAAAAAACCCTTTAAGGATATGGAATGAAAGCAGTAATACAACGGGTAAAGAATGCCCATGTAACGGTTGACAATACGATTATCTCCCATATTGGACACGGCCTTATGATCCTTTTGGGGGTCCAGGACCAGGACACAGAAACAGAAGCGGATTTTCTGGTGGAAAAAATAATTCATTTAAGAATTTTTGAAGATGAACTGGGGAAGATGAACCTTTCTTTAAAAGACGTAAAAGGAGAACTGCTGGTGGTATCCCAGTTCACCCTGCTGGGCGACTGCAAAAAAGGACGCCGGCCCTCCTTTACAAAGGCGGCCGGCCCGGACAGGGCCAAGGACTTGTATGACTATTTCATCGGTCGGGCCATTGCCTCGGGTGTGGCCACAAAATCCGGCCAGTTCCAGGCCCTCATGGATGTCTGCCTTGTGAACCAGGGACCGGTTACCCTGGTACTGGACACCCGGGATGTTTAACATGATATTGATTATTGACCAAACAAAGACCCTAAAATGAAACCTGAAAACCTGACCATTATCCTGGTGGAACCCCAGGGCCCCCTTAATATCGGTTCCATCTGCAGGAGCATGATGAATTTTGGCTTTTCACGTCTCCGCCTGGTAAATCCCTGCCAGGAATACGCCAGCCTTGATGCCAAGAAGATGGCCATGGGCGCCTTTTCCATTCTGGAGCAGGCAGAACGCTTTGATGACCTTCCCGCCGCCCTCCATGACGTCCAGATCGCCTTTGGCACCACCCGGAGGTTCGGCAAATACCGGAAAAATTTCTGCACTCCGGCAACGGCTGCGACACAGATCAATGCCAGTGATGACGGGGCGACCATCGCCCTGGTCATGGGAACGGAAGACTCCGGGCTTTCGACAAAGGACCTGGAATTGTGCCAGCACTTTATCACCATTCCCACCCATAAGGACTATCCGTCCATGAACCTGAGCCATTCCCTTTCCATCCTGGTCTATGAGATCGCCATGAAATCAGATGCAGGCAAACGGTTCCATGACCCGATTCCCCAGCGCCTGGCCCCGGGAAAAGAAATCGAGCACATGTTTGCCCACATGCGAAAGACCCTTCAGGACATTGATTTTCTGGACCCCCAGAACCCTGACCATATATTGAGAACCTTCAGACGTCTGTTCGGCAGTGCAGGGCTCACACCCCGGGACATTAAAATTATCCGGGGACTCATGAGCCGGATTGACTGGACGGAAAGCCAGCGAAGAAAAACAGCAAAACCGGATTGAGCGTCCGGGAACACACCACGCCGGGCATCCGCCCAAAGCGGATATGCCGGCAAAGGAGCCGCCTGATGAGCAAATCAAAAATAACAACCCGAAGATGGCGCCGGGAAGATATTCCGGAAATTATCCAGTGCAGCAGAGCCACCTACCACGACTATTCCGAAGAATACATATATTCGGAACGCCATTATGAAATGCAGTTCGCCGCCTTCCCCCAGGGCCAGGTTGTGGCCGTCTGTGATAAAAAAATCATCGGATACGCCACCAGCCTCATTGTCAGCATTGACGACGAGTTCTGGTATGATGTGGACGAACTGACCGGGGCCGGTACCTTCAGCACCCACAACCCGGACGGGGACACCCTTTATGGTGCGGATATCGCCGTCCATCCCGATTACCAGCGCCGGGGGGTTGCCATGCTGCTGTATCAGCGGCGGAAAAGCATTCTGAAGCGATATAACCTCAGACAGATGATTGCCTACGGACGGCTTCCCGGATATAAAGATTATGCGGGAAAGATGACGGCTGAACAATATGTGGAAAAAGTCACAAACGGGGAATTAAAGGACCAGGCCTTAAGCGCCCACCTGAAAACCGGCTACCATGTCAAAAAGGTGCAGCTGGATATCACCGTTGACCAGTCCAGTCTGAACTATTCGACCTTTCTGGTCATGCCCAACCTGGAATATAACCTGGCAAAAAAAAGAATCTCCTCTGCCGTGTTTCCCAAAATCCAGGCCCGCAGGGTCAGGGTCTGCGCGGCCCAATACCAGATGCGGCCCATCCAGTCCTTCGAAGACCTGGAACGTTCGGTTGAATTTTTTGTGGATACGGCAGATTCCTATCACTGCCACTTCCTTTTGTT
>JAHIVS010000373.1 GCA_018816605.1 Pseudomonadota bacterium | reverse complement strand
GTCACCTTGAAATTGCCCACAAAGCCTGCAACATCCTCCACCTCACAATAGCTTCTCAACTCCACATTTTTATCCTGGCCCACGGCCACCATTTTAGGGGTTCCGATACAGGCGGTACAATCAAGCGTCGGAAAGGCCTTGTCATATTGAAGCATATGCCCGCCCACGGTGGGTTCTTTTTCAACCAGGTAGGCCTTGAACCCGGAACTTGCGATATCAATGGCCGCCTGCATTCCGGCGATCCCCCCCCCCACAACCAAAGAATTTGAATTGACCGAAAACCGGCTTGGAATAAGTGCATTCTGAAAAGAGACTCTTTTAAGCCCTGCCCGCACGATAATTCTCGCCTTTTCCGTGGCCTCGTCCTCATTTTCCGTTACCCATGATCCGTGTTCCCTTACGCAGACCATATGAAATGCGTGGTAGGGGTTTAAGCCTCCCCTGGCACAGGCAGCCCTGAATGTTTTCTCATGCATCCGGGGGGAACAGGAGGCCACCACCACCCGGGTCAGATCATGTGTTTTAATGTCACTTTCAATGAGCTCCTGTCCGGGATCAGAACACATAAACAAATAATCCCGTGCGACAACCACCCCCGGGAAGGTGGCGGCATAGGCGGCAACTTCAGCCACCCGAACCCGATAGGCGATATTAATACCGCAGTGACAGATATAGAATCCGATTCTTTCAGACATGACGATCCTCCTGCTCAAGGCATATGGTTTTGGTATCTATTGTTTCATTTGGTTTTTCATCTAAAAATTCAACCGAGGTTAACAGCAGCTCAGAAATATCCTGAACTCGTATACGATTCCCGACATTCAGCTCGGCAATGGCTTCATTGAGCATCCGGATACAATAGGGGCAGGCCGTTGCAATGACGCTCGCCCCTGTTTTCAGGGCCTGGTTCACCCGCACAACCCCAAACCGGTGTTCCGGCGGATACTGCTTCCAGGGTCCGCCGCCACCACCGCCGCAGCAAAGACTTCTTTGCCTGTTATTGTCCATCTCAACCAAGGTCAGCCCCGGGATGCTCCTGAGCACCCTTCTGGGGGCATCATAAATCCCATTGTGACGTCCCAGATAACAGGGATCATGAAAGGTGACCCTAAGATCCATCTGCCCTAGGGGCGTTATCTTGCCCTCTGCGATAAGCCTGTCGAAAAGAGAGATATAATGCTCACTTTCAATGGTGTTTTTAAGTTCTTCGTATTGTTTATTAAAGGTGTTCATACAATGGGGAGAGGCGGTCAAAATCTTTTTAACCCCGGCTGCCATGAACAGATCGGTATTTTTTCTTTCAAGATCTGAAAACACCTGTTTTGCGCCAATGGCAGACGACTGGTCCCCGCAACAGTTTTCCGCTTCCCCCAGAGACCCAAAGGACACATCGGCATGGACCAGCAGTTTTGCCAGGGCAAGCCCTGCCCGTTCACCTGCCCTGGAAGGACTTGTGTCATAAGCAGTGGTACAGCAGGTAAAAAGACAATACGCCTTGTCCTGGTTAAAGGCAGGCATATCCACCCCCCTTGCCCAGGCCAGACGGTCCTTGGGCTTGCCGTTCCAGGGATTGCCTTTCCCTTTCAGGCTGTTCATCGGCGCTGCAAACATTTTGGGAAGTTTTTTGGCAGAAACATTCTGGGCACGAACCGATTTTACAAGATCGATTATTTCAATCCCCCTGGGGCAATTTTCCACACAGGCCCCGCAGGTGGCACACTCCCAGGCGGCCGTATCCACAGTCGCCTGGGTGCAGGTTTCAAGACTGATGTTGCGCAGTATCTGGCGGGGGCTGAAATAGGTGATCTGACTCCAGGGGCAGACGCCTGAACAGGTCCCGCACTGCATACAGCCCATGAAATTGGCGCCCACATCTTTTGTCACGGTCTGGAAATCAACTTTAGATTCTCTGACAACCTTTGCTTTCAAGGTGGTCAGAAAAATGGCAAGGGGCCTGTAAAAAAGATGGGAGAGCTTTCCAAAGGGAAGCATGATGCTGAGCATGCCCACAACAATGCCCACATGGATGGCATACATGGAATAGGTGGCAAGGGGCCATCCGGCCAGACGGAAAAAATGCACCAAAATTCCGGTGAAAGCCGTGACAAACAAAAGAATCAAAAAAAAGACATCGGTAAAATCCGAGTACCGGTGGAGCTTTTCTTCCTTTAGGTACCACCGGCTGTACAACATATTGCCCGAAACCAGCATGATGGCGATGGTGGCATAGTAACCGAAAATTCGGGTGGGATGCCAGAAGGGATGGACAATATCTGTCTGGAAAACCTCAAGGAAACCGATGATCAGCACTTCCATGGTGATATACCCGGAAAACAGGAAGAAATGCCGCATCCAGCGACTTGAGGGACCGGTCCCGCACTTGCGCCATCTTTTTTGTGTCAGATAGTGGAGCAGAAAGACAGGCGCCTGGGTCAGGTAGAGTGTAAGGGGGATCTTGGTCCCCTGCATGATCCCCCGGTACATGAGAAATCCGTTGGAAAGAAGCAGGGTCCCGAGGATTCCAAACATGATCTGGTCACCAATGTGCACCCAGTGGGGAGGGGCAAATGAATTCAGGACCACCCGGTCGGTAATAACTTCCCCGTGTCCAAGGGCAAACAAAAGAACAATGGCCAGGGTTACGCCCAAAAAAGCGCCGACCTGCCATTTGGGGGATGAATAAAACAAACGGGCAAGACCGGTCCAGTCAAACTGGGTGGTCAG
>JAHIVS010000372.1 GCA_018816605.1 Pseudomonadota bacterium | reverse complement strand
CTGTCTGATCTTTTTCTAGGGGTCATACCGGGCAGTATCGGCGAGACATCCGCCCTGTGCTGCCTTTTGGGGGTTCTTTTCCTCATTGTCACCCGCATTGCCAACCACCGAATTGTTCTGGGCGGGATTGCGGGCCTTGTGGTAACGGCCATTCTCTTTTTCCTTATTCCCGGAGGCCGGGAATCCTGGGCCAATGCAGGCCCCCTCTACCATCTGTTCTCCGGCGGGTTTTTGTTCGGGATCTGCTTTATGGCCACGGATCCGGTTTCCGCTCCCGGCACCCATGCGGGACGGTGGGCCTTCGGCTTTTTAATCGGATTTCTCACCGTGACCATCCGGGTGGTGAACCCGGCCTTTGTGGAAGGCACCATGCTGGCCATCCTGTTCATGAATGTGTTTGCCCCTTTGCTGGACCACCTGGTTATCAAATACAAAACATCAAAGAGGATACCCAATGTCTGAAACACTACCTGAAAAAACGCCGGATAAAAACAGCCGGATAAATGTGATCAAATTTGCATTGCTGGTCTCGTTTATCTGCAGTCTGATGATCACGGCAGCGGCCAGCGGCTTAAAAGGGCTCCAGCAGGAAAACATTGAGCTGGACAAAAAAATCAATCTTCTCAAGGCTGCCAACCTCATCGACCCCAATAACAAACCGTCCAAAGCCGAGATAAAAACCCTGTATGATACCCATATCCAGGCGGTAATCGTGGACAACCAGGGGAAAATCCTTGATGCCGACAGCAAAGCGTCCCTGCATCTGTATTTTTACAAGACAGATAAAGGAAACCTGGGATATATCCTGCCCATCAACAGCCGGGGTCTCTGGGGAAAAATCCAGGGCTATCTGGCCTTTGAAAATGACGGCCAAACCGTGTCCGGATTTTCCATATTCAGCCATTCGGAAACACCGGGGCTTGGCGGAGAAATTGAAAGCGCCTGGTTTCAAAAAAACTTCAAAGGCAAGAAAATCCTCAATTCCCAGAACCAATTTGTCTCGGTGGGCATTGCCAAGGGCAAAGCTGCCGACCTGCCCAAATCGGAACAGGCAAACCATGTGGACGGCATCAGCGGGGCCACCCTGACCGGCAAATACCTTTCCCAGGGCATCAAGTCCACCCTGGCCCAATATGAACCCTTGTCCATCACCTTTCGCCAGAAAGGACTGACCGCCAAAAAAAAGGAGTAAACATGCGCTCCCCATACAAAAAGGACTATCATGTTAAAAGATAAGACACATTACACAGAGCTATTGGTGAAAGGTATCTGGAAAGAAAACCCCGTGGCCTACCAGGTGCTGGGCATCTGTTCTGCCTTGGCCGTCACGGTTCAGATGTCAACGGCCCTTGTCATGGCCGTGGCCCTGACCGTGGTCACCGCTTTTTCCAGCATGCTCATTTCCTCTTTGCGCAAAAAAATCCCCTCCAATATTCGGATCATCGTGGAGCTGGCCATCATTGCCTCCCTGGTCATCGTCACCGACCAGATTCTCAAAGCGTTTCTCTATGATATTTCCAAGCAGCTGTCCATTTTTGTGGGGTTGATCATTACCAATTGTATTGTCCTGGGCAGGGCCGAAGCCTTTGCCCTTGCCAACGACCCCATTGACTCTTTTGTGGACGGCATCGCCAACGGCATCGGCTACGGCCTGATCCTTGTTTTTGTGGCCTTCTTGCGGGAGTTACTGGGCTCTGGGAAAATCTTTGGCCTGCCCGTCATTCCCCGGATTTTATTTGATGCCGGTTACCAGAACATGGGGCTTATGGTATTGGCACCGGGCGCTTTTTTTATTATCGGACTTTTGGTCTGGCTCAAAAACAGTCTGCCAGGGATTTCCCATGAAAAAAAATAAAGGGCGGGCAAAACTGCAAGATCCGGCAAAAGGGAAAAAATTAAGGAGCAACCATGGGTGATTTGTTGAGTCTGTTTATCAATTCGGTATTTATCGGAAATATCCTTCTGGCATACTTTTTGGGGATGTGTTCGTTCATTGCGGTCTCCAAAAACATTGAAACCGCAGCCGGTCTGGGCTTTGCTGTTATCTTTGTCCTCACCGTCACAAGCCCTGTCAACTGGATCATCTACCACGGACTATTGGCACCCGGCGCCCTTTCCTGGGCAGGGTTTCCGGATCTTGATCTAAGCTTTTTAAAATTTATCACCTTTATTGCTGTCATTGCCGCCATTGTCCAGGCCGTGGAGATGATCATCGACAAGTATTCACCCCTGCTCTACGCCAGCCTGGGGGTGTTCTTGCCCCTCATTGCCGTGAACTGCGCCATTCTGGGAACCTCGCTTTTTATGGTGGAACGCAATTACACCCTGGTCGAGTCCATTGTCTTTGGCGCCGGCTCGGGCACGGGGTGGATGCTGGCCATCGTGTCCATGGCCGCCATCCGGAAAAAAACCCTTTATGCCGATGTTCCAAAAGGGCTTGAAGGATTCGGCATCACCATGATCGTTGCAGGCCTCATGGCCATGACCTTCATGATGTTCTCAGGCATTACCCTTTAAAGGAGACAATCATTGATTTATTTTATCAGCATACTGGTCTTTTCAGGTGTAATCTTTGCCCTGGTTTCGGTACTGCTTTTTGTGGAAGCCAAGGTCACAAGTGAAGGGGAACATGAGGTCATCATCAACAAGGAAACGCCCTTAAAAATTTCCGGCACCCCCTCCCTTTTGGCTGCCCTGTCAGCCCGGGAGATTTTTCTGCCCTCTGCCTGCGGCGGATCCGGCTCCTGTGGCATGTGCAAATGCGAAGTGGTTAAAGGAGGCGGCAGTATCCTGCCCACGGAGCTGGCCCACCTGAGCCGCAAGGACAAGCTGGCCGGCAAGCGTCTCTCCTGCCAGCTCAAGATAAAAGAGGACATGGAGATCAAAATTCCCGAATCCATCTTCGGTATTAAAAAAGTCAATGCCACCGTGGTTTCCAATGACAATGTGGCCACCTTTATCAAGGAACTGGTACTTAAGCCCGAGACCCCCATGGATTTCAAGGCCGGGGCCTATATCCAGATTGACGTGCCCGAGTATGATCTGACCTTCAAGGATTTCCATATTCAAAGCAAATATGTAAGCGAATGGAAAAAATACAATTTTCTTTCCCTTACCGCTCGGGGCAAAAAAGCCGGGTTCCGGGCCTATTCTTTGGCCAACCCGCCCCATGACAACGGGATCATGATGATGAATGTCCGGATTGCCACCCCGCCGCCGGGGACCGAAGGCATCCCGCCGGGGTTCGGGTCTTCCTTTGTCTTTGGCCTCAAACCCGGGGACACGGTCCAGGTCAGCGGACCCTATGGGGATTTCATGGCCAGGGACACGGAAAGGGAAATGTGCTTTATCGGCGGGGGGGCCGGCATGGCCCCCTTGAGAAGTCATATTCTTTGCCAGCTGGACGGTCTTCACACCCGGCGGAAAATTTCTTTCTGGTACGGCGCCCGGTCCAGAAAAGAGATGTTCTATGACGAAACCTTCAGGGACCTGGATACGCGGTACGACAATTTTACCTATAATATTGCCCTGTCCAGCCCGGACCCGGAAGACAACTGGACGGGGCTTACCGGCTTTATCCATACCCATTTGTGTGATTCCTATCTGTGCAGCCATGAAGATCCCACGGAAATTGAATATTATTTGTGCGGTCCCCCGCCCATGGTGGATGCCATTATTACTGCCCTGCACGATCTTGGGGTGGAAGACGACATGATTTTTTATGATAAATTTTAACCAGACCCTAGCCATCGGAGAAGTATGACCCTTCATTTTCTGGGCAAAACCTTAAAAAATCCCCTGGTGCTGGCCTCGGGTGTTCTGGGAAACAACAAGCAGATCCTGGAGCGGGTCCATGAGAACGGATGCGGTCTTGTGACCATGAAATCCATAGGACCTGCCCCCAGGGACGGCCATAAGAACCCCACGGTCATCGACCTGGGATGCGGTATGATCAATGCAGTGGGGCTTCCCACCCCGGGATATGCCCACATGGAAGAAGAGTGGCAGGCCCTTGAGACACGCACGTTCCCCCTGAATGCCAGCATCTATGGCGGCTCGGTGGCAGAGTATCAGATGGTGGCAAACTTTGTTGCTGGCAAACACCCGGATTTCATTGAAATCAATATTTCCTGCCCCAATTCCGAACAGCACGGCATGATATTCGGGGTAAGCGAACAATCGGCCTTTGATGTGGTGTCAGCCGTGAAACAGGTCATTGGGGACATCCCCCTGATTGCCAAACTCACCCCCCAGGCCCCGGATATTGCAAAAATTGCAAAGGCCTGTGAAGAGGCCGGAGCCAACGCCATCTGCGCCATTAATACCGCCGGACCCGGCATGGTCATTGATATCGAAGCGAAAATGCCCATCCTGGCCTTTAAGAAGGGCGGACTTTCAGGGCCCATGATACGCCCCATTGCCGTTCGATGCGTTTATGATATTTTCCAGGCTGTGTCCATTCCCATCATCGGGCTGGGAGGCGTCACCACCGGAAAAGATGCCGTGGAGATGATCATGGCAGGGGCAAGCCTTGTGGGCATTGGTTCCGGGGTGAGGTATCGGGGAATGGAGATTTTTAAAAAGGTCAACCAGGAATTAAACGCCTGGCTGTGCGCCCATGACACCACCCTGGAAAAAATCAGGGGCGCAGCCCATGGAAGGGATGCCGTAGAAAACAAAGGAAAGGCCCAATGAACGCTCCCCAGACCCCCGTCATGCTCAGGGTGGCCCAAAAAACAATCCATGGTCCCTCTTTTGCCACCCTGCATTTTGACCATGTTCTTGGGTTTAAACCCGGTCAATTTGTCATGGTCTGGATACCCGGCCTGGACGAAAAGCCCTATACCATCTCCCATCACAGCAAAACCGGGTTCGCCATCACCATCGAAGCCAAAGGAATTTTTTCCAAACAGGCCGTGGCCCTGGAAGAAGGAGCGCTGGTTGGATTTCGCGGACCCTTTGGCAACGGATTTGACATTTTATCCTCTCCGGATATTGCTGTTGTGGCCGGCGGCTGCGGAATGGCCCCCCTTGCCCCTTTGGTTGACGCCCTGGACAAAAAAATTGTTTTCATCCACGGCGCCAGATCCAAAGACTTTCTCCTGTACCCTGAAAGATTTGACACCCCAAGACAAATCTGCACCGATGACGGCAGCCAGGGACACAAGGGATTTGTCACCGATCTTCTGGAACAGGCCATTTTAACCCGGAAAAAAGAGAATGGCCCCCCATTGAAGATGGTCTATGCCTGCGGTCCTGAAATCATGATGCACAAAATTTTTCTTGTCTGCGAATCCTTTGATATCCCCTGCCAGGTTTCCCTGGAGCGCTACATGCGCTGCGGATTCGGCGTTTGCGGGGCCTGTGTCTGCGGCCACCAGGTGGTGTGCAAGGACGGGCCGGTATTTGACTCAAAACAGCTTCGCACCATGGAGGATTTTAATAAAACAGCCCTGTTAAAATCCGGAAAACCCGTGGGCCTGGACCAGTATTTTTCATGGCGCTGCCAATGACCCGATTTTTTGGAACCCCCTAGGATACCCCCCATGCTTCAACCAACTAACAAGGAAACCCCCATGACATACCAGCAGGAATTCATTGAATTTTTAGTTCATTGTAATGCTTTGAAATTCGGTGAATTTGAATTAAAAAGCGGGCGGATCGCCCCCTACTTCATCAATACCGGCATGTTCGACACCGGCAGCAAGATCAAGACCCTGGGCACCTATTATGCCCGTGCCGTAAAAGAACACTTTGGAGAAAAGTTTGACGGGATATACGGACCGGCCTACAAGGGAATCCCCCTATGCATTGCTGCAGCTTCCGCCCTGTCGGACATGGGCCTTGACAGGGGATACGTCTTTAACCGCAAAGAGGCAAAGACCTATGCCGACAAAAGTGCAGTGGTGGGCATGCCCTTAACGGCCGCCTCCCGGCTGGTGCTGGTGGATGATGTGATCACCTCGGGCAAGGCCATCCGGGAATCTTTAGAAGTTCTGAAGGCCTGCGGTTCTCCGAAGGTTGTTGGGATTGTGATCAGCGTCAACCGCCAGGAAAAGGGAAAAACAGACCTAAACGCCCTCAAGGAAGTGGAAAAAATCCTGGGCATCCCCATTTTTTCCATTGTCACCATTTCAGATATCACGGCCTTCCTGCATAACCGTGTCATTGACGGCCGGGTGGTTTTAGACGATGCCATGCTGGATAAAATTCATGCCTATCTTGAACAATACGGTGCGCCCACATAAAAGGAGTAAAAATATGACCTTCAATCCCAACTTTACCTCCCCCTGCGGCCTGTACTGCGGCGTCTGTGCCATTCATATTGCTGACCGCGACAACAATGAAAAATTTAAGGAACGCCTGGTGGGGCTATACAAGGGAGGGGTTTCCGGCAAGGGCACCCTGCCCAACAGCCAGGGGTTGTCCACCGCCGATATCCACTGCCAAGGGTGCTTGTCCGACGATTTGTTCATGCATTGCAAACAATGTGAAATCCGGGACTGCACCAGCAGAAAAAAACTGGCCGGATGCCATGAATGCGACGACTTTCCCTGCCCGCACATTGACAATTTTTCCATGGCTGTCGGGAAAAAAGTTATTTTGCGGTCTGTTGCCTACAGACGAACCTTTGGCACCAAAAAATGGGTTGAAGATGAAGAAGCACGTTATTTTTGCCCTGAATGCGGCAACAAGGTGTTCCGGGGCGTTGCCAGCTGCAACCAGTGCAAAACAAAACTGGATCTGGACTAGTCAGGCATCCAGAATAAAATCCGTGATATAGATATTTTCCCGTATTTCATCTGCCAGGGTGGACTGGGTTTTCGTGCCCCCATGGTGATGTCCGGGGTGGATGACGGTCCTTTTATCCAGCACCATGATCTTGTCCCGGATGGAGGCAATGAGCTGATCAAGATTTCCCCCGGGAAGATCCGTCCTGCCGGCCTCTCCGGCAAAAAGGGCATCGCCTGTGAACAAATGATCCTCCCATAAAAAACAGACCGATCCGGGTGTATGGCCGGGGCAATGGATGACGGACAGACTGGTGCTGCCGATGGCGATCACATCCTTATGAAAAAGCTGTATATCCGCAGGATAGGGCGGGGGAAGCCCTACCTCTTTCAGGGTCTGCTTTCTGACCCCGGGATCCTTAAAAAAGAGATCGTCGTCTCTATGGAGGCAGCTGGGAATATCATGGGTGCGTTTAAACTCCTGGGTGGAAAAAAACGGATCGGCGTGGCCGTGGGTATGAAGGAGCCTTATGGGAGTGATCTTTTTTTCTTTGATAAAGCCCATCACATTCCGGGTATCATCCCCGGGATCAATAATTACGGCGTGTCCTGTCTGCCGGCAGACCAGAAAATAGGTGTCCAGGTTATAGGGACCGGACATCCGCCGGAAGATCTCAACTTTATCCGGCATAGCGCTTAAAAACATCCAGGTTTCGGGTCAGCATCTCTCCTTTGAGCAGGTCTTCCAGGGCGTTTGCATAATCTGATTTCGAAACCCCTGGAATAAGCCCGTGTTTTGCCACTGCCCCCACCAGTGCCATGTTCTGCATCCTTGCATCGGCCAGCCCCCTGGGTTCTACCCCGATGCAACGGGCATCAAACCGGCTGCAGGCCGCGGCAATCTCTTGGGCAGTGACCTCCGGGCTTTGATTCAGACGAACCGGAAGGGGCTGCCAGGAAAGATTCATGTACACAAGGGCGCCCCCCTGTTTCATGGCTGTATTCATCCCCCGCAGGGCTTCGTGGATCTCCATGCCCAGCACCAGATCGCAGGTGTGGGCCAGGGTCAGGGGTGAAAACACGCGACTGCCGCAGCGAATCCGGGAGACCACCACGCCCCCCCGTTGGGCAAGTCCGTGGGTATCCACCCCGATGACCTCAAGACCTGCATGGTCCGCCCCCCTCAGCAGGGTCTGACTGAGCAGACCGATCCCCTGACCGCCGACACCGGTTAGATAGATATTGAATTCTTTCATTCTTCTTTCCTTTCAAACCCAAGGGCCTGTTCCGGGCAGGAGGGTCTGCAGGACCCGTCCCCTATGCAAAGATCCATATTCACTCCCACACTTTGATCCGGGTTTCGGACAAAACTGGGGCAGCCGAAGTTTTCAATACAGGCATGGACCCGGGTACAGGTTGAAGGGTCAATGGAAATATGTTTTCGAACATATCCTTGTTTTTTCTGCTGACTTCGCGTGAATTTGAGCATGCACGGATGCCGGGCGATGACCACACTGATCCCTTTGGTTCCAAGGGCGGTTTTAATATGGCCTGTCAGCCGTTCCTGGTTATAGGTATCACAGGTAAGAATCTGCTCGATGCCAAGGCCTTTTAACAGCGTTTCAATATTAATGCTCCTGCCGGCATGGTCCTGGTGGCCGGTCATGGCCGTGGTGCCGTTTTCCATGACAATCAAGGTGATGTTGTGATGGTTGAAAATCGTATTGATCAAGCCGGGCAGGCCGGCATGGAAAAAAGTGGAATCCCCCAGAAAAGCCACCACCTTGTTTTGTGTGTTGTTCAATGAAAGTCCCGAGGCAATCCCCGGCGAGGCCCCCATGCACAGGAGCACCTGCCCCACCGCATAGGGCGGCATATACCCCAGGGTATGACACCCGATATCGGCCACGGTGATGTCTTCTTTCTTCAGGGCCTGTTTAACGGCAAAAAAAGCACTTCTGTGGCCGCAGCCGGGACACATCTGGGCCGGTCGCTCCGGCACCGCCACCAGGGGAAATTTTTGGGTCTTGGTTTTATCCTGGGCCGGCATCATCTCCGGCCAGGTGTCCAAAATTTTATCAAAGGTCTTGTCCGGGGTAAATTCACCGATAAAATCCCTGTCATCTGTTTTTCCGATGATGACGGTGCCAAGGCCCTGGTCATAGGCCATGGCCTTGATCTGGTTCTCAAGAATATCATCCAATTCTTCCAGGATCAAAACCTGTTCGCAGGCCTTTAGAAAATCCAGAATCACTTTTGGATCAAGGGGGTTGGTGAAACCCAGCTTGAGAATATTGGGCCGGAAGGCCGCTTGTTCAAGAACATCCAATACCGACAGCCAGGTCAGGCCTGAGGTGATGATGCCTTTGCCCCGGCTGTCGGAACTGGTCTTCACCCGGTTCAGCCCGCTCTTTTGAATAAAAGACAGAACAGGAGCGGTTCGCTTCAGGGCAAGGCGTTTCATTTCCAGGGCCAATACGGTCAAGGGGATATAGGGACCATTTTTTGTATCAAAATCCGTTTTATATCCTTTGTCTGGTTTGTATCCGGCAAAAGAGATCTTCTGCCGGGCATGGCAGACATGGGTGGTCAGCCGCAGCACCACCATTGTCTTCTGGGCGACCGCCAGCCGGGCCGCAACTTTATAGTAATCATAGGCTTCTTTGGGAGATGCCGGTTCAAGGACAATGGCCTTTGCCATGCGGTAGATATTTCGATTGTCCTGCTCGTTCTGGGAGGAATTGGCACCAGGGTCATCCCCCACCACCACCACCATGCCGCCGATAATATTCAACAGCCCCAATTGCACGAAGCTGTCAAGGGCCACGTTCAAGCCCACGCTCTTGAAAAAAACGCAAGACAGATTTCCATTGAGGGCAGCACCAAAGGCCACTTCAGTGGCAACCTTCTCGTTCACTGAAAACTCAAAATAAAACGGCGTGCTCGCCTCGGGGATATCCATGATGGCGGTTGCGATTTCAGGGGTGGGGGATCCGGGATAGGAGGTCACCACCCGGGTTTTGGATTCAATCATGGCCCTGACAAGGGCCTGGTTGCCCATGAGAATTTCTTCAAAGGGATCTTCCTGGACGAGCAGTTCACCCAGCTTTTTCATTTGTCAGCCCTCCTGAGCCTTAGGGGTTATCGGTTTGCGATGGTATCTGATAGGTATTCTCCAGCCGTCGCCACATCTGCTGGAGCCGTATTTCAAGATCGGCTGCAGCGGCGTCAAACCGGGTCTGGGTTATTGTCTGTTGCTCCAGCTGCAATACCAGCATCTCATGTTCATTGTCCGCCCATTTGTCCGGATCAAAATTATAGGTCATCTCATTGTTTCCCCCAAAAGAGTGTTGTTTGCCCAAAGGGGTGTGTCCGATTGTTCATTATGGTTCAGATAAAAGACGGTGTCAAGTGCACTCCGTTTTCGGAATTAACCGGCTTTGCATGGGGTCGTGATAAAAATTTAAATGCGCCGCATTTTCTCATCTTGACAAAAATGTACAATTGATACATATTGATTGTAACAATTGAACAAAAGGTGTTTTCATGGCCGCTTCAGATCCGAAAAAATGGTTATTGCTGATCCATCAGATCCCCCCCAAACCCAATGCCCTGCGGGTAAAAATCTGGCGTCGCCTGCAGCAGATAGGCGCTGTGGCCATCAAACAGTCTGTGTATGCCATGCCCTTGTCAGCCCAGTTTCGGGAAGACCTGGGCTGGACCCTTAAAGAGATCCTTGACGGCGGCGGAGAGGGGTCTATTTTGGAGGCCTGTTTTGTGGAGGGCCTGACCGACCAGCAGATCATTGCCCAGTTTCAAAATGCCCGGAAAAGTGACTATGAAAAAATTATCAAGGAGGCCGGCATCCTGATCGCCGACTGGTCTTCCCAGGGGCCGGACCCGGAATCCGCTTTCACAAGAAACCCGGCCCTTCTTTCCAAATTGCAGGCCCGGATGAAAGACACCAGGGCCATTGATTTTTTTGAAACCCCGGAGCGGGCAACGGCAGACATTCTGCTCAAAGAGCTGGCCGGTCTTGTCTTTGACCACACTCCTGCCAGGCCGACCTCCAGTGAGGGGATGAAGACTCTCACTGGAAAAACCTGGGTTACCCGGGAAAACATTTTTGTGGACCGCCTGGCCTGCAGCTGGCTGATCAGGCGGTTTGTGGACCAGAAGGCTGTGTTTAAATTTGTGGCCGACCCCCGGTATATCCCCAAAAAAGGAGAACTGCTGTTTGACATGTTTGAGGGTGACTTCACCCATCAGCAAGACAAATGTTCTTTTGAGACAATGATCGACCGCTTGCAGCTTCAGGACAAGGCCCTTTTTTCCATGGCCGAACTGGTCCATGACATTGATCTGAAAGATACCAAATTTGACCGCGTGGAAACCCTAGGCTTTAAAGCGGTTTTAACCGGCCTGGTGGCGGCCCAGCCTGATGACGCCCAGCGGATATTAGAGGGCTTTTCGCTGTTTGAAAACCTCTATGCCTATTTTCACCGGCAGAAGGATTAAAAACAGTCCCCATCGAACCAAAAACCCCCATACCAAGGTTCATGAATGGATAGATGATTCGGGAGGTTAAAAAAAGAACATGATAGACAACAACCGCATACCGGGCAGCTTTGCACGTCTGACAGCCTTTCTGGCACTGCGGCCCAGCACTGTGGGCGTTCTGGCAATGGTGGTGCTGGTGGGAATGGGCGAGCGCATGGCAGAGCGGTTTTTACCCATCTACATCCTGGCACTTGGGGGCGGCGCACTGGCCATCGGCCTGCTCCAGGCCATGGACAACCTGCTTTCGGCTCTCTATTCCTTTACCGGCGGCTATCTGTCCGACCGTCTGGGCACCAAGAGATCCCTCTTGATCTTCAACCTGGTGGCCATGGTCGGGTTTGCCCTGGTGGTCGTGATTCCCGCCTGGCAGGCCGTTCTTTTCGGAGCAATTCTGTTCATTTCCTGGTCAGCCGTCTCTCTCCCGGCCAGCCTGAGTCTGATCTATACGGTGCTGCCCCGGAACAAGAGAACCATGGGGGTGAGCATGCATTCACTGGTGCGCCGCATCCCCATGGCCCTCGGCCCTCTCATGGGAGGCTTTTTTATCGGTATCTGGGGAGAGCAGGCCGGGGTCCGCATCTCCTTTGGTGTTGCCCTGGTCCTGGCACTTGTGGCCTTGATTCTGCAGCAATGGATGATTGAAGCGGACACACACAAAAACGCGCCAGACAACACCCGCAATCCCGGGCCTGGAAAAAACCCGTTTAAATTGCTGGGGCTGATGAATCCTGCAATGAAACGGCTGCTGGTAACAGATATTCTCATCCGCTTCTGCGAACAGATTCCCTATGCCTTTGTGGTGGTCTGGTGCATGAAAACGATCTTAGAGCCGGTATCGGCCATACAATTCGGCCTGCTGAGCACCATTGAGATGGGGGTTGCCATGCTGGTGTACATCCCGGTGGCATATCTGGCCGACACCGGCACCAAAAAACCCTTTGTTCTGTTAACCTTTGTTTTTTTCACCCTGTTTCCCCTGGTACTGCTGTTCACCCCTTCTTTTGAATGGCTGATACTGGCCTTTATTCTCAGGGGGTTTCAGGAATTTGGCGAGCCCACCCGAAAGGCCTTGATCATGGATCTGTCACCGGCCCATTGCAAGGCGGCCATGTTCGGACTCTATTATCTGATCCGGGATATTTTTGTGGCTTTTGCAGCCCTTGGCGGTGCCTTTCTATGGCAGGTCAGCCCCCGGGCAAACCTTCTGTCCGCCTTTGCCTTCGGCCTTGTCGGAACCATCGGCTTTGCCATGCTCACCACGGAGATACCAACACCTTCTATTCAAAGGAGACCCAAATGAAAACAAGCCCTTGTCCTGTTTCCTATAAAGAGGCATTGAAATTCTGGACCAAGCTGGGGTTTATCAGTTTCGGCGGTCCGGCCGGCCAGATTGCCATCATGCACCAGGAGGTGGTGGAACGCAAAAACTGGATCACCGAGAACCAGTTTCTGCGCGCCCTGAACTTCTGTATGCTGCTGCCCGGTCCCGAGGCCCAGCAACTGGCCACCTATATCGGCTGGCGAATGCACGGCATCAAGGGGGGCATTACGGCCGGCGCCCTTTTTGTCATCCCCTCCATCTTTGTGATGCTGCTCCTCAGCTACCTGGCCGTGGCCCACATGGGTATTCCGGCAGTGGCCGCGGCTTTTTACGGTATCCAGCCCGTTGTGGTGGCCGTGGTGATTGAGGCGGTCCTGCGCATCGGTAAAAAAGCCCTCAAGCACGCCATGCTCTATGGATTTGCGCTCATTGCCTTTGTGGGCATCTTTTTTTTAAAAATACCCTTCCCCTATATTGTCCTGGCCGCTGCCCTGGGAGGTCTGATCCTGCAGCGCGTGTTCCCCCAGGTCTTCTGCAAGGGGGTCTATGATTCGCAAAGTCGTGAATGCCGTACCGAAGTTGAGCCCGACCCAGGTCAAAAGAACATCCTGCCTTCTTTATCCCATGTGCTTAAGGTCTTTTTTGTCTGCCTTGGCTTGTGGGTTCTTGTGGTGGGAAGCTTGTTGATCTTCCGGGGGTACGACGATACCCTGTCCCGGATCGCCCTGTTTTTCACCAAGGCGGCCTTTGTCACCTTTGGCGGCGCCTATGCCGTGCTCAGTTACATCACGGATGTGGCCGTTTCCAACGGATGGCTGACAACCCAGCAGATGCTCATCGGCCTTGGCCTTGCAGAATCCACCCCCGGGCCGCTTATCATGGTGACTCAGTACGTGGGCTTTCTAGGGGCCTGGAACCTTCCGGCAGGGCTCACACCCCTGACCGCCGCAATTACAGGAGCGCTTGTGACCACCTATGTCACCTTTCTTCCCTGCTTTTTCTTTATCTTTGCAGGGGCACCTTTTATCGAAGCCATGGCAGGCAACCAACGCTTACAGGCAGCCCTTACTGGCGTTACCGCCGCTGTGGTGGGCGTCATTCTCAACCTGGCCGTCTGGTTTGGATACAAGGTAATCTGGCCCAACGGCGGCGAACTCGACCTCTTTGCCATCCTCTGTGCTCTCGGGTCCCTGGTATTGCTCCAGAAATATCATTTTCCCATACAATATCTTGTGCCCCTGGGAGCTGTAACAGGGGTGATCTGGCAGCTGGCAATTTAATCAAAAAACAATCAGGAGAACCATTATGACACCTTCCATCACCATCAATGAATTTAAAAAAAGCATCCACAAGAACGCCTGCCTGCTGGATGTGCGCCGCAAAACAGATGTTCAGGCATCTGGTGTAAAAATCCCGGGCGCTGTCTGGCAGGACCCTGAAACCATAGACACCTGGATCACACAATTGCCTGCTGACCGGCCCATACTCGTCTATTGTGTCAGGGGCGGTTCGGTCAGCCAGTCTGTGACAGATCGCCTTCGCCAGGAAGGGCTGAACGCCTCTTTTCTGGAGGGCGGCCTCAACGGATGGACGGACAGCAACCAGGAGGTTGTTAAAACGCATATCCCCAACAAGGCCTATGAGATTTCCAGGGAGGACATGGATATTTTGCGCAACGCCAAACTTTCCCATGAAGATATGGCCCATAGCCTGAAGGTTGCCCAAAAAGCCCTGGAAATCGCCGGCAGAACCACCCAAAAGCTTGATATGGAACTTGTGGGGCGCGGGGCGCTTTTCCACGACCTGGGCAAGGCCCAAACCCATGGAATACACCATGGAGAACTGGGGGCTCAAATGGGGAAGGCCCTGGGGCTTCCCAAAAAGATAACCGATGTGATGGAAAAACACATCCGGGGGGGGATGACGCCAAAAGAGGCAATTGAATTGGATCTTCCGGTCAAAGATTACACCCTTGGAACCCTTGAGGAACGCATCATCATCTATGCCGACCGCCTGGTGGATATCATCACCGAAAAAATTGTACCCATCAAAACCGAAAAAGAAGCCGAAGACCGGTTTGAAGAAATTTTGAAAACCATTCCCAAATATGGAAAAAATGATATAACCTTGGAAAGATATCTGGGGTATCACAGGGAGATCCGAAATTTGCCCGGGGTTTGACCCCTGCTACGGCAGGGGTGTGCGGCCGAAACAATTGGGTTGCAGCCGGATCTCCCTTTGAAACACATACAATTTTTTTGAAAGGCAGATGTAAAGACCATGACAACACCTGAAAACCAGACCCAGGACGATGGGTTTCCTTCGGCAAATCCCATTCCCTTTCGTCATGTCATGGCCATGCTTTCGGAAAGCGTGGCTGTTCTTCGCATGGGACGGGTGATTTACGCCAACCAGGCCCTGTGTGAGCTGTCCGGAAAAAACCGGGGTGAGATCATCGGAGACTCTTTTTTGAACCTTGTGGTCGAGGGGGATCGCACCCGGGTATCCACCTGTCTTGAGCAACTTGACGGCCTGCCCGTCAAGTTCGGGCTCCAGCGCTCAAACAGCGCCGGAAGAAGGGTTCGCATGAAAACATCTGCCCTGGAACTGCAGGGGATATATGCCAATGCCCAGGGCATCTGCTGCAGCCTGACCGATGTTACGGATTATGAAGACCTCATCCTGGATCTCCAGCGGGAAAACCGGCGCATGCGCAGTCACCTTGATGAGAGCGAAAGCCTTCTTCTTGCCCTGGCCCCATATGACAGCAATGATATCCTGCTGGCAAACAAATATATTGAGGCCTTGCTGGGCTGCTCCATGAAAGATGTGTTGAGCGGCAAACGCCACCTGTTCGACTTTGTTCATCCGGAGCATCTGCCCCGGGTCATGGAGTTTTATAATGGTTTCCCCGATACCCACGAAGTTTTTGAAATGGAGTACAAAATCATCAGCAACGACCGCAAAACAAAGTGGGTACGGGATATGGGCAACACCCTTTTTGTGGAGCACGGTTCCGGCATGCCCCGCCGCATTGACCACACCCTGGTGGACATCACCGAGCTGAAAAACAAGGAATTGGAACTTCAGGAAGAACGCCGGAAGCTTGAGAGCATCATAAAAAACAGCACTGAGATGATCTACCGGGTAAATAAGGAAGGTCATTTTCTTGAGTTGAATCCGGCCGGCATGGCACTTCTGGGAATATCGGGCAATTTGCACCAGCACAATATTACCGATTTCTATGTGAACCAGGGCCAGCGGGAAGGGGTGTTGCGGCAGCTGGAACAACAGGGATATGCCCAGCATGTGGTCAAATGGAAGGTTGCCGGCAACAAAATAATTGATGTGGTCATCAACGCGGTTGTGGAACAAACCGCCCAAAACGAGATTTTAACCAACCAGGGCATTGTTCACAATGTCACCCATACCCTTGAAATGCAAAAACTTGAAACCATCAAAAAACTGGCCGGTGGGCTGAGCGACAAAATCAACACGCCGTTAATGACCTTCCAAATGAACCTGCAGATGCTTCGAGAGGCTTTGCAGTCGGGTCAAAACGACGCTGAAACCCTTGACGCCTATCTTGGAGAGATGGAGGAGGCCTACCGGGTCATCGCCGGGGCCATGGCCCTGGTGCGCAACAAAAACTGGGAAATCGAAGAGGTCTCTGATGGATATGGCGGCACAATCTATGAAATCGAGAAAAAAGCCTGAAATTTCAGGCCGACACCGGGGCAAGTTGTTGCATTGCGGTCAAATGGGTGTTAAATTAAATTTTTACCCTCTCATCCGGCAAAAAGGAAATGGCAAGTGAGCACTGAGATACCCTTTGGAGAGATGATTCCCTACACCATTACCCGGTACCGGGACAACCACATGGTCGATGAAGAAACGGTTGTGGCCGTGGAAATTCCCTTGACCTTTGTGGTCAACGGCCATGAAATCGCCACCCTCATGTGCACCCCCTCCCATTTAAAAGCCTATACATACGGTTTCCTCTTCACCTCCGGTTTGATTAAAGGTGCCGAAGATATCCTGGCCTATGACTGTAACGAAAAAAAATGGCGGGTGGACGTAACGGTAAAACATTTTGTTGATCCGGAGCTGCTGGGCCAGCGGGTATATACCTCCGGGTGCGGCAAAGGGGTGATGTACACCTCCATGATGGAATTGTCCGCCCGGCACCCCATTGACAGCCAGGTGAGAATCGACGGACAAAAAATCATTGCAGCCATGCACTGGCTTCAAAACTGCTCAGATCTTCACAACCAGACGGGCGGGGTTCATTCGGCCGCCGTCAGCCTCAACGGAGACCTGCCCCAATTTCACATTGATGATATCGGGCGCCACAATGCCGTGGACAAGATCATCGGCACCCTGATGCTCAACCAAACCCCTAGTGAGAACCTTGTACTGCTCTCCACCGGCAGGATCTCTTCTGAAATTCTCCACAAGGCCCGCAGGCTTTGTATCCCCGTTCTGGCATCCAGGGGGGCGCCCACCCACCAGAGCGTTTTGCTGGCAAAAGAAATGGGCATTACCATTGCCGGTTTTATCCGGCGAACCAATTTTGCCGTGTTCACCCACCCGGAAAGGATCATTGCCCATGGAACCAAGATCTCCTGATGGCCCTGATAAAATTTTAAATCCGGCTGTTCCCGAACTTCCGGAATCACCTGTAACACAGGAGGAAGAATGAATTCCCAAGACATTTTTAAAAGTGCGCTGACCTATGAAAAAAAAATTCTGGCTCTCTACCTGTCTGCCGTTGACACCATTGATGACGACAGGGGAAAAGCGCTTTTCAGGGCCCTGGCCGATGATGAAAAATCCCATGTGGATTTCCTGGAATACAGCCTTGACATTCTGGCCTCGGACAAGGCGATTGATCTTGAGCGACTGGGCTCGGTCCTTCCGTCTGCCCTTGACGACGATATCAGGGGCATGAAGGAAAAAATTCCCGGACAAATGCTGGGGGATATCAAACGGGTCTTGAATGCCGCCCTGGCCCTTGAGGTTGAAACCAGCCAATTTTACCAAAAAGCCTTTGAGGATTCCAGCGGTCCGATAAAAGCAGTTCTCAAAAAATTCCATGAGATTGAACAGCGCCATGTGGACCTGGTCCAGATCCAACTGGACTATGCAACCGGAAACGGATATTGGTTTAATTTCATGGAAACAGATATGGAAGATTAACAGCCCCTCGGACCTGGGAGAGGATTTCATGGCATTGCCTGGCAATATGACAGTGGATATGCTCATTGTTTTTGGTTTTCTAACCTTTGTCACCGGACTGTTTTTATTTGAAGTTGTACGGGTGGACATGGTGGGGCTGCTCATGATGGTGGGGCTGCCCCTTTCCGGAATCATTACGCCGGCCGACGCCATCAGCGGGCTGAGTTCCAATGCAGTGGTCTCGATCATTGCCGTGATCATCATGGGGCATGGCCTGGACAAGACCGGTGTCATGAACGTCTTTGCCCGTTATATCATCCGCTTTTCAGGAAAAAGCCGGATTCGAATGATGGCCTTGGTCTCGGGCACGGTTGCCGCGATTTCCAGTTTTATGCAAAACATCGGGGCCGCCGCCCTCTTCCTTCCCGCCACCAACCGCATGTGCAAACAGCTCAATATTCCCATTTCCCAGGTGCTCATCCCCATGGGATATTGTGCCGTCATTGGGGGCTGCATCACGCTGGTGGGGTCCAGTCCCCTGATCCTGCTCAATGACCTCATGGCCTCCTGGTGGTCCAACAACCAGGACCTTATAGGGAATCAACCCTTTGAAGCCTTTGGCCTTTTCAGTGTGGCCCCCATCGGCATCTGCCTGGTGATTACCGCCATCCTTTATTTTGTTTTCCTGGGCAGATTCGTATTGCCCAGGGCCCAGGTCCAAACCGATTCCTGTTCCCTGCTGAACTATGATCTGGAATGCACCTATGGCCGGGAAGTCAGCAAAGTGTTTGAGATGCAGGTACCGGAAACCTTTTACACCCGAAGGCTTGAAGAGTTGCGATTAAGGCCTTTGTACCATGTGACCGTGGTCTGTATTTCCAAACGCAAAGGACGCTACCGGGTGGATGTCCCGGGCCGGGCTGATGTCATCGAACCCAATGACGTGGTGGGCATTGTCGGCAACCCGGAACATGCCCGAACCCTTGCCGCCGATATGGGATGGACCCTCTGCGATGAACTGAACATGCTCAACGGGGTCCTATCCGTGGACCACGCGGGGATCACCGAAGCCATTGTCACACCCCGGTCCGAGCTGGTGGGCAAAACCTTCCATGAATATGGATTTCGGAAAAAACTGCAGATCAATCCCCTGGCCCTGTACCGAAGGGATAAGGTCATTCTGGAGGATATTTCAGAGATCAAAATTCAGCCGGGGGATGCCTTCCTCCTCCACGGAAAATGGGAAAAATTCCATTTGCTCAAACACAAACCCATCCTGACGTTTACCGAACACCTCCAGGGAGAAATCATGTATCCTGAAAAATCGGGTCTGGCAACGATCTGCCTGATCCTGGCCCTGGTCCTGGCCCTGGGATTCAAGATTCAATTGTCCATCGCACTTTTGACCGGGGCCGTGGGAATGATTTTAACCCGGGTCCTGACCCTGGACGAAGCCTATCGGAGTGTGGACTGGATGACGGTTTTCCTGCTGGCAGGATTGATCCCCCTGGGGATTGCCTTTGAACAAACAGGAGGGGCAAGGTTTCTGGCGTCCTTTCTTGCCGGCATCCTGCAGGGAGGATTGACTCCCATCACCCTGTTTTTGCTCATCGGTTTTTTAACTTCCTTTTTCACCCTGGTCACTTCCAATATCGGTGCCACGGTTCTCATGATCCCCCTGGCGATGAACATGGCCGCCCAATGCGGAGCAGATCCCAGAATGGCGGCCCTGCTGGTGGCCATAGCCGCTTCCAATACCTTTGTTCTGCCCACCCACCAGGTAAATGCCCTGATCATGCGGCCCGGCGGGTATAAGGTAATGGATTATGTCAGGGCCGGCAGCGGCATGACCCTGCTCTACATATCCGTGGTCATGGTGATCATGTATTTTTTTTACGGCATAACTGCTTGACAGGAGATCCCCATGAATACGATTGATTCCCCCTGTGTTTTCATCGCAGATGACAATCCGCTCAATCTCAAGGTGCTGCGTACCATGCTCGAAGCCAATGGGTATGAGGTAAAATCAGCTGTGGACGGAGCCCAGGCCCTGGCCAGTATCCGAAAGACGCCGCCGGACTTGATCATTTTAGATGTCCACATGCCAGAAATGACGGGATACCAGGTGATTGAGGCATTAAAAGCAGATCCGGTGCTTAAAAACATTCCTGTTATTTTTATCAGCGCTTTGAGTTCGTCCAGCAACAAGGTTATGGGATTTCAGAAAGGCGCCGTTGATTATATTGAAAAACCCTTTCATGGGAAAGAGGTCAAAGCCCGGGTGGAAACCCACCTCAAGCTTCAATACTACCAGCGCCAGCTCAAAGAGCAGGCCGCATCCAGTGAAAAGCGGTTCCAGCTCACCTTTGAAAATGCAGCCGTGGGCATTGCCCATACCCGGATGGACGGTTCCTTTTTCAGGGTCAATAAATGTTTATGCAACATCCTGGGATACACGGAACAGGAATTTGAAACCCTGACGGTTCGGAACCTGACCCTGCCCGAGGATTGGGAACAGGATCTTTTGGCCATCAAGGATCTTTTTAACAACCGCATTGACACCATCCGCAGGGAAAAGCGGTATATCCGGAAAGACAAACGGATTATCTGGGGAAGGATCACGGTTTCCATGGCCATGGACAGCTGGAACAATTCAAAATACGGCATCATCGTTGTTGAAGATATCACCGACCGGATTGAGGCGGAAACAACCCGGAAAAAAATGGAAGGCCAGCTTCGACAGGCCCAGCGAATGGAAGCCATCGGCACTCTGGCCGGCGGCATTGCCCATGATTTTAACAATATCCTGGGAGTGATCATTGGACATGCGGATATGGCCAAACGGAAACTAGCGAAAGGCGCTTCGGCTGAAAAAAATCTGGATGCGGTCAGGACGGCTGCCAACCGGGCCAAGGACCTGGTAAGGCAGATCCTCACCTCCTGCCGCCAGGCGGCCCAGGAAAAAACACCCATTCAAATTGACGATATTGTTAAAGAAACACTGACCCTTTTGGAGGCCTCATTGCCCCCGGCCATTGTTATCAAAACCGATATACAAAAATGCGCTCCCATTCTGGCAGACCCCACCCAGATACACCAGGTGATCATGAACCTGTGCACCAATGCCTTTCATGCCATGGAAGACACGGGTGGCGGTACCCTTACCCTTGGGCTCAAAGGCCTTTCCCGGACACAAGACATGCCTGCCAATACCCTTTCCCTTGCTCCGGGAGATTACAATCTTCTGGAAATCCGCGATACAGGCCCGGGCATAAACCCCTCGCTTCTTGAACGCATTTTTGAGCCCTATTTTACCACCAAACCCAAGAACAAGGGTACAGGCCTTGGCCTTTCCGTGGTCCACGGGATCATCAAAAGCCATGGGGGGGATATTTTTGTTTCCAGTGAAAAAGGGACCGGCACCCATTTCAAGGTTTACCTGCCCTGCCTGAACCAAGGGCCGGAAAACCGGATAAAAGAGGCGGACGGTTCGCCGATCCCCGGTGGGGGAGAAACGCTTTTAATCGTGGATGACAATGCCCCCTACCTGGAGATGATGACAGATCTTTTAACAGAACTGGGGTATGGGATAACCGCCATCCGGGACCCTTTTGAGGCCCTTAACCTTATCCGGGAAAAGCCGGGTCTGTTTGACTGCCTGATCACCGACCATACCATGGCCGCCATGAACGGGCCCCAGCTGGCCCAACAGGTGCGAGACATTTCCCCGGACCTGCCGATCATCATGTATACGGGCTTTGGTGAAACCATTGCCAGAAAAAGCTCTGAAAACATGGGAATCAGTGCATTTTTGACCAAACCCGTTGTTTTGTCCGAGACAGTTGCCACCCTGAGAGCCGTGCTTAAAAAAAAAGACAACACCCCTCCATTAACCGCTACTTTTTAATACGTGTCTTTTCACTAAACTGGGGATATCCGGCCAGGGTGGATATCAGTGGATGGCCGTAATCCACGCTGTCCCTCCGAGCAACGCACTGGTTAATGTCAAACAAAGGATATACCATTGCATCATGGAGGATTCTGATCTG
>JAHIVS010000371.1 GCA_018816605.1 Pseudomonadota bacterium | reverse complement strand
GCTCGATACAGCCACCCCCTTGGCCGGATCATTGCACAACCCTCCTTAAACCCTGTCAACCTGGTGAGAAACGGTACCTGGATAACCTGGACAGCTGTCGGTGTCCTTGGTTTCTGCCTCTGCCTTGTCCTGGCATTGATCCGGTTTATCCGTAAAAAATTCAGATCAGATGTAAGATGAACATCCCATGAAAGCAATTTGCACCCGGGAAGTGATTCATCCGCAGATCCAAGCCTTGACCGACCATGTATATTTTATCCAGGCGCCCATGAAAGGGCGTTTTCCCTTTTGCAACGGGTTTGTATTCAAAGGGAGTCAAACCATCCTCATCGATGCCGGTCTTGGAAACGAGCTGATTCAGGAGATCGACCAGTTCTTTCACATCGACACCCTGGTGATTTCCCATTCCCATCCGGACCATATTAAGAGCTGGCACCTGCTCAAAGACCGAAGGCTTCTTCTTCCCCGGGAGACCACGGATGCGGTTCTGGACATGGAAAGACTGGGCATCCAGTATACCGGGGACCGGCCATCAGGGCGTCACTGGGTCAACAGCGTTGGAAAACCATTTGGGATTGTGCCCCTGCGAAAGCCAGACCAGCGGTTTGGGGACAAGGATGTGTTTGATATCGGAACCGCCCTTATCCAGGCCATCCACACCCCAGGGCATTATGATGACCACTATTGTTTCCTGGACCATGTGTCCGGAACCTTGATCACGACGGATATTGATTTTTCTTCTTTCGGGCCCTGGTACGGGAATCCTTGCGGCAGCATCAAAGCATTCATCAACAGTGTGCACAAGATTATGGCCCTGCCCTACAAGCGGGTCTGCTCTTCCCACCGCCCGCCCTTTGAAGGGGATGCCTCACACCTTTTTACCGCTTTTCTACAGGCGTTTGACCGTCAGAAATTAGAAATCCTGGCATGCCTGGGCCAGGGGAAAACCCTGGCTGATCTTCTTGCGCTTTCCCCGTTTTACCATAATAAGTTTATGGATCTGACCGTGCAGAACGTCTTTGAGGGCCACATGATCCGGGAAAACCTGGCCCTTCTCATGGAAGAAGGGCGTGTGGTAGAAGACAAGGGATGGTTTATTCCCCGAAAATGAAGACGGACTGCCTATTTCCGGGACGCCAGAGATGGGTGATCATGATTATTGAAAAATTCATTAACAGACCGTTCCTGATTTTACATGGAGGATTTCTACGATGGGCAACTCCCATGATGCGACGGTCACTTTTTTGAAACCCTTTTCATCATTCGCCTGTGCGTATCGGCAGATAACGCCCAAAACCCTGGCATTTATGATGGTGTGCAGATGATCCCGCCATTGTTCCGATCCTTTTTTCGAAAGAGAGGCAATAATCCGGTCTGTCCCATCGATCACATAAATCCGGTCCTTTTGTTTTTTTAACCTGACTTTTGCGCCGGTTTCAAGGGTTGCCAACGCGCTGTGGATCTGGTGGTCGGCCGGGAAAAGCCCGGGATAATCAAGGTAAATATCGGCCAGACCCAGGGTAGAAATTGTCAGGTCATCGAAAAACCCCTGAATTATGGCGCTCCTTGCTGCGCTTTCATGGATAAAGTCATTGCTGATCAAAGACCGGGTGTGGGGATTGGCAGATGGCTTGACATTGAATAAAAAAAGTTGGTCTTTTGCCCGGGTCATGCCAACATAAAAAAGCCGTCGTTCCTCTTCCAAATCCTGCGCCTTCCATCCGCCGTCAAGGATAAACACAGTGGAAAATTCCATGCCTTTCACACTGTGAACGGTTCCCAGAAAAACCCCGTTCCCGGTTTTGTGTTCCCGTCTTTCTTCCAGGAGTGTTTCAAGGACAAAATCCTTTGCCCGGCCAACGGAGATTTCCATGTCGCTGTTGATCTGGCACCAGGTGTCAAGGATCTCATCTATTTGAGCGGTCCAGATATTTTCTTTCTCAAATTGTCCCATGACCTCCTGCATCAGTTCCTTAGGGCTAAGGCTCCTTCGTTGGTTTTTGTCCAGGTATGAGATAAGTCTTTGTATCTGGCGAACCTGAAACAAGGGGAAACCGGCAGCGTTTTTAATGGCATAACAAAAGTCTATGCCCTCCTTTGCCAAAGCCATTCTGACGGCCACCAGGAAAGGATAGGCGATTCCCTGGCGAGAAACGACGGCAATCTCTCCGGGACTTATTTCAGGATTTTGGGTCAGGATCTCTCGGATGGTTTCAGCGACAAAAACGGCCTGGGAGGATAGATCCCTTGCATGGACGATCTGGACAAGGTCTTTTTTTCCCATGGTGTCGGGGCGCTGTTCCAAAGAGCTTCTTTTCCGGTTGATGCAGCTTTGCTGATCTCGTTTCATCCGATTTTCATTTTGGGCAATAAAAGAGGCCGAGGCCTGGATGATCGAAGGGGAGGACCTGTAATTTTCCACCAGATAAAAGGTTTTGGCATCATAATCTTGCTTAAACCGGTTAATAAAGGTCACATTTGCATTTCGAAACCCGTAAATGCTCTGGTCATCATCCCCCACGGCCATGATGGAAATCTGTGTATCTATATCTTGTTCAAGCCTGCCGGTCAGGGCGGATATAAACGCATATTGCCTCTCATCAATATCCTGGTATTCATCCACCAGAATGTACCGGAACCGGGCCAGATGGGTTTCCCTTGCCTCGGCCGGATCGATTCCGGCAATCCTTTGCTTCCCGGATAAGATATCAATGGCTTCGTCGATAATGGCGTCAAAATTAATGGCGTCAGAATGGTTGTCCCGGGAATTCACGCCCTCTCCATGGGATCGGTTGACGGTTTCCAAAAAGGATCTGCCGGTCAGGCGCATGGCAAAGCCGTGGTAGGTCATGGCGGTGACAAAATCCGCACTTCGCCCCGAAAGTTTTCGGATGCGTTTTTTCAGTTCCAGCATGGCCTGGTGGTTAAAACACAAAACCAGAATGGAAGCGGGGTCAACGGATTTTGCCTTGATCAGCCAGGCGCATCTATGGACAATGGTTTTGGTCTTTCCGGAACCGGGACCTGCCAGAACCAACAGGTTTTTCCCGGGGTCTGCCGCCACAATGGTCTCCTGGATATTGTTTTCAAGGGATTGGACAATATTTTTATAGGCATCCTGTGTCATGGCGGTGTGGATGATCTTTTTTTCCCCGGGAAAATACTGGGAGATAAAGGCATCACAGGAAGAGGAGAAATAATCACTGACAAAGGTCAAGGCTGTCTTTATCTTTTCAAGACCCAGCCGTGCAAATTTTTCCATGACATGAACCTGAACATTTTTCTGGTCATAGTGATGGGACAGGGGCTCATAATCCCCCTTGGTATATTGGCGATTACGGCTTTCCGGCACCAGGGTAAGGCAAAAGGCCTGGCGAAAAACCCCCAGTCCGTTCTGCAGGGTGATCACTCGCACATCATGCAGATATAAAAGCCCCCTTTCAATCAACGATCTTATATCCCCCCTGAACCCTGAAAGAAATATATCACGCCCCATGGCCGCCATGATATCGGTGATAAAAAACTCTGCCAGAACCTCGGCCTGTCCGGTTCGAAGAGAAACGGGAAGACAGGCGATGAGGGTCTCCAGGATCACCCGGGAGGCGCGGTGGCGCAGCTCCACCCGTTGCCGGATCTTTTCCCAGGAAAACTTCACATAAACCCAAAGCTGATCCGACCCCTGTCTGCCGGTAATCTTCAAACTTTTCCCAAGGCAGTCCCCCCGGTCATTGGCCATGGATCTTAAAATTCTTTCCACCAAATCGGAATTGACCCTGTCAAGCCCAGCGTCCTTTAGCCGCTGGGACATGAGCCGAAGATTGAAGATATCGGGTCTGTCCGGGGAAACCGCTGCTTCGGGTGCCATCTCTTCCATGAGTTGAATCATCTGACGTTCAATTTCACAAAAATAGTCAAAGCTTTTGGGAGAGCTGTCTTTTCCCCTTGGCTTTACAAAGGCGGTCATGACCACCCCTTCCCGTATCAGACCGGCACTTGCCATGTCAGATAAAAGGGCCATCACCTGGCGGGAATCCAGATATTTTTCCGGAAGGTTTTCTATTTTTCCCAAGTCTGAACAGATCTCATCTGCCGAGAGAAGGGTGTTGGCATCTGCATTGAACAAAAAGTTTAAAATGGTTAAAAAGACTGCTGTCATGGTCTTTGACAGATTCAGCCCTTCCATCTTCTTCACAGCGTCTGTCATGTCTTTGACCCCAGGAGTCCCCTTGAAAACAAGGGTCTGATTATAGGAGCGCTCCACAAACCCCTTTCGTTCAAGCCAGCTGACGCCTATCCTTGCCTTTGAATCATTCGCCTCCTTGTATCCGATCAGGCGCATGATCTCCCCCGGGGTAATAATGATTTCAGGGGTTTTGGCCCCCCTTTTTTTCAATATTCCCAGGATTTTCTTGATGTCTTTTATGGAAAGTGTTGAATGGGCATTCAGGGCAAACTGGTTCTCTATGTCCTCCTGCTCGTACAGAAGGATGCAGTCAGAGGGTTGCATATCCCGTCCGGCGCGACCCGCCTCCTGGAGATAATTTTCCAGGGAGCCGGGAATATCTGCATGGATCACCAGCCGGATATCCTTTTTGTCTATTCCCATACCAAAAGCATTGGTGGCACAGATCACCGGGATTTTTCCCTCCACAAAATCATCCTGGATATTTCGTTTGTCCGGCTCGCTCCTTCCAGCATGAAACGGGTGGGAAGCAATATTTTTTTCATTTAAAAAAATGCTCAGCTCTTCCGTGTGCTTCCGGCTTGAACAATAAACAATGGCACCACCCCCTTTTTTGGCAAGGCTCTCTCTAAGGCAATTGGCGATAAGGTCATATTTTTCATTGGCGGTTACCGGCCAAACCTCAAAATTAAGATTATCCCGCTGAACACTCCCGATAAACGGGTCCAGGTCAATGGAGAGTTTTTCCTGGAAATGGCTTAAAACCTCTTCAATCACATCTTTTTTGGCCGTTGCCGTAAACGCACCCACAACAGCCAGCCTGCCGCTGGTCTTACTACAACCTGCTATAAATTCTGCAACATGGAGATAATCGGGCCTGAAATCATGCCCCCACTTGGACAGGCAATGGGCTTCGTCAAAGACCCAGCAACCCACCTGTCTTGATTTGATCAATTGGGCCACAGAGAAATTTCGCAATTGTTCCGGGGAAATATATAAAATACCGATATCCCCCAGGCGAACCTTTTCCATCACGGCCCCCCGTTCCGGAAGGGTAAGGCTGCCGTTGATGGCTGCGGCAATTTCCATGCCCGTGGACCGGTTCAAATTGTCCACCTGGTCTTTCATCAACGCCTTGAGGGGAGAGATGACAATGGTCAGTTCCCCAAGGCGATGATACCGGTGAAGGGCCGGAATCTGGTAACAGATTGATTTTCCGCCCCCGGTGGGAAGGATCCCCAGCAAAGAGCTTCCCCCAAGGCTTGACTCAATAATCTGTCGTTGCAAGGGCCTGCCATCGGCAAGGGGCCGATAGGTGTCAAACCCGAAATATTTTTTCAGCAGCAATTCTGAATCATTGTGTTGTCTGCAATAGCTGCAGGTGCTGTCTGCTCCCACAGGTCCGCAGGAATACCGAAGGGTTTGGATGATATCATCCATTTCCGGAAACTCATGCCTCACCCAGGGGGCAATGATAGAATTGCCTCCTGCGACCATGATCCAGGAAAGAACATAGGCCATGGATTGTTTTCCTCCGGACCGGGTAACCCTGTCCCAAATCTTTTCAAACCCTTTCTCACACACCTTTCCTTGGGTCAAATCCAAAAAAAGGGTTTTGGCCTCCTGGCTTGCTGGAATTCTATCGGTAATAGAATCGAACAGATCAAAGTTGCCCTGAAGACAGAACCTCTCATTCCCCCCACCCTTTATGTCAAAAGCAAAGGCATAAAAATCCAAAAGAGCGGGTTGATGCTGTCTTAAAGCGGAGAACGCTGTCACCTGATCCTCAAAAACAGCCCGGGCAAGTTCTGCATCGGCAAGGGGATTGTTTTTGCTGTTTTTCACCAGCTTATAATCTTTAATCAACCGATGGTAGGGATTTTCCGGAAAGGCGAGGGGAGATAAATAAAGGGTATCAATGACGGGAAGATTTAAGAACCCAGCTTCCGGAAAGATGGCCCTGGCAGCGGGAAGATCATGTTTAACAATATTGTGACCCAGGATATAATCGGCGTCTCGAGCAAATTCCGCCAGCTCCCCCAGGGCTTTTTTTGAATGCTTAATATCCTTTCTTTCAAAAGTTTTCCCGTTAAGAACCGCTCCCATATGATAGAGATCCCCCCTGGGAACGGTTTCAAAATCGATGGATAAAATATTTTGCATCAATTTGTTTTTCATGATCCAAGCGCTTTTATCATCCATTTATGATGTTTACCAGCCATACAGATCCAAATCAAGCACAGATTATAAACCCTGGGATGACACAGAATTCTTTAAATGCACCCCTATGATTTATAGCTTGCCGGATATTAAAATGTATGATGAAATAATAGTCTTGAATATTGTTTTTCTCACAAGTGAATGCTGATCCGGTCATATCTATTGGCATCAAGCAACTCCATTAGAATAGATGAGGTAATATAATATGAAAGCAATCACGCTATTGTATATTGTAAATGCAACCCTGATTTTACTCCATGAAATAGAATCGGCATATGAAAAAGAATGGGAAATCCTCAAGTTACCAGGTAAAATAACCGGATTTTTACTTCTTCACATTCCAATTATAATCTTACTATTCTATGGGTTGATTGAAATCGAAAAAAATTCCACCATTGGATTGATATTTGGAATCATTCTTGGCATTGGAGGCGTGATTCCTGCTATCGTGCATAAAATGTTTTTCAAAACCCCTGAAAAATTCAATTTGCCCATATCGAATGTAATAATCTATTTAAATATTTTGTCTGGTATCAGTTTATTATTTTTATCCGTAAGTCTTTTTGCCTAATATTGTTGTCCTCGCCGGGCCTGGGTATACCGATTTTCACAAAGAAAAATCCCCTGACCTGACCAATCCTTTCAGGGGAACCGCCAATATGCCATCCACATCCCTTGCCCCTGTTTTGGCCAGGTCAAACCCCGGGTCCATGGCCGTAAAATAAAGAACATCATAGGGAGATAGTTGGAGAAACCATTTTTCTTTTTCCGGTTCATTGGCATTTTCCGGGTCTGCCTTCGAATCCCGGACCAGGGTCGCTGTCAGACCAAAATCCACCTCTCCCAGGGGAGTTTGAATCATGTACAAAGGGATTTCCCGCCCGGAGCAGACCTTTCTGACATGGGAAGCAATGGCAAGAACCTGGTCTGTTTTAATGGGATGCGCCCCATTATACCGATCCTGGACAGCAAGCCCTGCCACATAACAATGGTGAAATTCCATGCCAGCCCCACGAAGACCCTGGGCCATTTCACAGATCACAGCCGGATCATCATTTACCCCAATGATAAGTGGAAGATTGGCATAGGTCTGGATCCCCTGACCGTTAAGCTGACCTGCCAACCGGCCATGGGCCGGAAGAAGATCCCGGGGCATAAGCCACCAGGTTTCAATTTCAATTTTCAAGGGATTGCCCAGGGAGAAGTTTGCCAATCCGGCGAGCTGGTTAATAATCTTAAGGGTAAACGCTTCTGGACGTGTCTGGAAAGACGCCCATCTAAGGCGGACACAGGCGATATGTTTCATTCGCCCCAGCTGATTCACGGCTTTCCCGATCCTGGTAAGCTGGGAAATAATGGTTTCCCCACCATCCGGCACATGGAAGATGACATCGGTGATATCCGGGTTTTCCCGAATATAGTCCATGGCGCCCGAGTCTATATTCGTGTCCAGGGTCAGCGCCAGTTCCACCCGGGTTTTATGGACCCGAACAATGGCCGGGGACGGGGTGGTGACCACAGAAGAGATTGAAAACCGGCCGGAAAAAAGATCGTCTTTAATCTTCTGGAGCAGCTCAGGGCCGCATCCGTGACGGGGCTTGCGGCCGGTGCGGGTGGCCTGTTCGGGAAGGGAGTGGGGGCCCAGAAAAAGATCCTTATCTCCCATGTCAATGAGACACTTCACATTCAAGGTTCCATCCGGGTT
>JAHIVS010000370.1 GCA_018816605.1 Pseudomonadota bacterium | reverse complement strand
GCGTCCAGCAGGGTGACGGCCTCTGCCACTTGGAAGGACACGCCCTGGAAGGCTGCCACAGGCTGGCCGAATGCCTTTCTTTTCGAGGTGTATCCCGTGGCCACATCCACGGCAGGAGCAGCAGCGCCGATGGTCATGGCAGCCGTACCCAGGCGTTCCGGGATCATCATGGTGTTAAAAATTTTGACCCCCTGGTTCAGTTCTCCCAAAAGGTTTTCTTTGGGGACGCGTACATCCTTGAACACCATCCGGGCGGCACCTCCCCCCCGGCACCCCATGAGGCCGTAAAGGTATTCGCTGTTAACCCCGCAGGTCTTGTCTACGATAAAACAGGAGATGCTCTCGTGGGGGTTGCCAGAAGGATCGGTCCTGGCATAGACCAGGAAATAATCGGCGCCTTCACCGCCCACGATGAAGCGTTTCTGACCGTTTAACAGAAAATGATCTCCCATATCCCTGGCCGTTGTGGTGGTGCCGAAAAAATCAGATCCGCCCCTGGGTTCGGTCAAACATTCGGCCGCAAAAATCTCTCCTGCCAGAAGGGGTTTGACATATTTTTCTTTCTGGGCGTCACTGCCATGGAGGATAATGGCGTCGCAGACCAGTTCCGCCCCCACCCCAAAGGTGCAGGCAAAGATATATCCCAGCCTTCCCACCTCTTCCATGACCATGCAGGTTGAAACCCAGTCCATTCCCCTGCCGCCCCATTTTTTGGGATAGCGGCATCCCATGAGGTTGCGGCGCCCCGCTTCCTGAAGAAATTCTTTCGGGAACTGGATAATATCGGCATCCATGTCCAGGATCATTTTCCTGGGGATTGATTTTACAAAATCCCGGGTCTCGTCTCGCAGTTTTTTCTGGTCCTCATTTAAAAGATAATCAAACATGGGGTTTCCTTATGTGTTTTTAAATTGTTGTCTGAGTTTGTATTTCATGACTTTTCCACTGGGGGTGTGGGGCAGTTCGGAAATAAAATGAAATTGTCTGGGGATTTTAAATTTGGCCAGGCGGTGGGATAAAAAGTCGGATAATGTTTCGGCGGTCAAAAGGGTATCCTGGTTCAAAACCACGACGGCATGGACGGTTTCCCCCCAGTCGGCATGGGTAGCCCCTATGACGGCGGCCTCGCTGATGCCGGGGTGTTCCATGATTCGGTCCTCCACCTCCTTGGAATAGACATTTTCCCCGCCCGTGACAATCATGTCCTTGATACGGTCCACGATGAAAAGATATCCGGCCCCATCAATGAGCGCCATGTCACCGGTTCTGTACCAGCCGTCCAAAAAGGCTTCTTTCGTAGCTTCCGGGTTATTCAGGTAGCCTTTCATCATCGAGTCTGCCATGAGCCAGATTTCCCCGGTCTCCCCGGGGGAAGCCTGGGTTGTTTCATTTTTCATCACCTTTAATTTTGCACCGGGAAGGGGCTTGTTGCCGATGGCGCCGGCATGTTCCTTGTGGTCCTCGGGCAGAAGCACCGCACCGGTTGGACCGGATTCCGTCATGCCGTAGACCTGGTAAAATTGGTCCGACCCATAGCTTTTGACCAGTTTTTTGACGGTCTCCGGGGCAATGGGGCCGCCGCCGTAGATCCATGCCCGCATGGAGGACAGATCGAAATCTGCAAAATGGGGAATTACCTGGAGGGGGAGAAGATAGGAAATGGGGGCGCCAAAATAGGCCGTGCACTTCCGTTTTTCAATGGCCTGGAGAAAATGCAGGGGATGGTATTCCCGGATCAGGACAGCAGTGCCGCCCACAGTGGTGATGCCCATAAACCAGTTGTTTAAGGGAGATGAATGCCAGATGGGCATGGCAATGAGCATCCGGTCGTCGGCATTCATATGTATCGCTTTTGCCCCGGTGATCCCGGCACAAACAACACTTTTGTGGGTATGGAGACATCCCTTGGGATTGCCCGTGGTGCCGCTGGTATATAAAATTTGAGCCAGATCCTGCTCCCCAATGGGGATGGGGGTGAATTTTTCGGCCGTTGCCATGGCATCGCCTAAAAATGAAAATCCTTCAGCCCGGGTGTCGATGCTTGTTTTTTGAACCGCTTGTCCCAGTCCCTTGGCTACCTGTGCCAGGCTGCCATCAAACAAAAAAAGGCAGGCTTGGCTGTCTTTGAGGATATAATCCACCTCAGGGGCGGTGAGTTTGTGGTTGACCGGTACCACCACGCCGCTGGCCTTTAGAACACCGAAAAAGGAAAAGACAAAATCAAAACTGTTCTGGCCCATGATGGCGACGATATCTCCTTTTTGTACACCTAGGGCCTGGAAACAGGCAGCGGCCTGTTCGCTTTTTTCTCGTACCGCCTGAAAGGAAAATTGGGTTTCCATGTCGCACAGGGCCAGTTTGTCCGGGTGTTTTTCAGAATTTGCATCGACAAAGTTGACAACATTCAATTGTTTTTCACTCATTTGTTCCTCCAGAAGGCGTTCCTTTGGTTTGCTGGTTTAATTGGGTGATCCGATGGACAAGTTTTGCCCGGGTCGCCAAAATATCTTGTTCCAGAAGCATTAATTCCTTTTTACTGTCCTGGATCTGTTTTAGCTTGGCATCCCCGAATTTCAGGCTTTTTTCAATCTGTTGGCGCTCGTCCGGGTCGGCATTGGCCATGCCGATCATCTCGGCAATCTCCTCCAGGCTGAACCCGAACCGTTTGCCCCGGATGATCAGCTTGAGCCGGGCCTTGTTCCGGGGGGTATATACCCGCTGGTTGCCGGATGTCCTCTGGGGCAGGATCAGCCCTTTTTCTTCATAGAACCGGATGGTCCGGGTGCTTAAATCCAGCTGGTCTGCGATCTGGGAGATGGTCCAGGACTCCGTGGCATTCTCCTTGCGATCAATTTCCCCCCCATTGTTGTCTTTGGGCATTGGTCCTCCTGATGTAAATAGAAAAATTGTTAACGTTTACGTAAACTGTAAGTTGTCATCTGTCAACAAAAAAGAATGATTTTTTTCTATCGTTCCAGAAAAAATATCAATGGGCGGGAATGGTCAGGTATTGGTGAAAAAACCGAGTTCGACTGGTAAAAAAAAACTAGGCAAATGCCATGAAAGATCCACAAACAAACCAGACAGCTTCTAAAACTATAGGAAGTGTTCATACCCAGTTTCTTTGGCCTTAAATCGGCTAAGTTCCCCGGGCGTCTCGTTCAGAAAAGAAAAATCGGCAAAGTCAAACCCCGGGGCCACGGTGCATCCCACAAGGCTGTATTGTCCCAGTGGCGCCGCGGCCTGCCAGGTGTTGCCGGGGATGATGGTGACATACCCGCTGCATCCCGGTCCAAGCGTATCTGTTTTTATGCCGGTGGCGTCAAATTGAACCAATTGAAGGGGGTCACCTTCGTAGAAATTCCAGATCTCATCGTGGATCACCCGGTGAAACCGGCTGAATTGACCCTTTTCCAGCAAAAAATAAATGTGGGTGACCGCATCTCTTTTCCCTTGGGCCAGGTCCGAGTGGACGTGCTGACCCGACCGGTATACTTCCTTAAAATACCCCCCTTCGGGGTGGGGGGCTAAGTCATATTTTTTTATCAAATCTTCCATGTTGATCTCCATGCTTATTTTTCGGTTCATGAT
>JAHIVS010000043.1 GCA_018816605.1 Pseudomonadota bacterium | reverse complement strand
TTAACAGCGGGCGGTATTTTAAAAAGGGATTTACCTTTGATCAGTTTGTGAAGGGGGAGAATTCCGAATTTGCCTATTGTGCCACAAGATCCCTGGCAAAGGGAGGGGACAACGGGCCGGGTGTTTTATATCTGAAGGCCGGGACCGGTCTGGGTAAAAGTCATCTGTCCCAGGCTGCAGGACAGCAGATCTTTGCCGGTGATCCGGGCAAAAAGGTGTTTTACGTGACGGCTGAGGATTTTACCAATGAACTGGTTTTTTCAATAAAGAACAACGGGGTTCACGGGTTTAAGGAGAAGTATCGGCAGCAGTGTGACTGCCTGATCCTGGAGGATATTCATTTTTTGTCGGGCAAGGATGCCACCCAGAAGGAACTGGCCCTGACCTTTGATTATCTGCTGGATGCGGAAAAGAAGATCATATTTTCCGGGAGCATGGGGCCGGATGAAATACCCAAGCTGAACGATAATTTAAAATCCCGTCTTTCCATGGGGCTTGTGGCGGGGATCGGCGCACCGGATTACGGCACCCGGGTGGGGATACTGAAACGCAAGGCAAAGGCTTTGGGCGACGGGGTGCCTGATGAGGTGATTGAGTATATTGCAGGAGAGTTGTCCGGAGATGTTCGCAGGCTTGAAAGCGGGCTTTTCGGGGTGACGGCCAAAGGGCGGCTGCTGGGCAGGACCATTGATCTTGCCCTGGCCCGAAGTGTTCTCGATACCATTCCAAAAGTAAATAAACGGCTGACCGCCGACCATATAACCCGGCTGATCTGCCGGGAGTTCTCCGTGTCCGGGGAAGATATTAAATCCAGATCCAGAAAGCAACGGATTGTCAAACCCAGGCAGATGGCCATGTATCTGACCCGTAAATATACGGACCTGCCTTTAAACGAGATCGGGAGAAGTTTCAACCGGTACCACGCGACTGTGGTTTATGCCGTCAATGCCGTTGAAAAGGAAATGCGTCTGAAAGGATTGCTGTACGAGCAGGCGGGATATTTATCCAAAATGATTGAATCCGGCAGGATTGAGCCGGGGAGGGCGGCATGATGATTTGCAGGTGCGGGTTCATGATCACAACCAGGGAGGAAGTATGAAAGCCAGGATAATCGCTTATACCGGCAGTCACGGGGTGGGCAAGACGGATGCGGCTTTGCGGGCTGCTGCGGATCTGAAACGGGCCAATACCGGCAAATCAGTCAAGGCCTTTTGCGACATAGAAGGGGGATGCCCCTATTTCATTAACCGGGATACCACCCGGAAGGCTCAGATGTGGCTTTTTACCGACCGGATCCGGCTGGAGCTTGAGGTATTGGCGCGGTTTGATCTGCTGGTTACGGACCGGACCGTGGTGGATGTTGCGGCGTATACCTATGTGGCCGGGTTTGAGGATCTGGCAACGGATATGCTGGCTCTGGCCGGGCATCATCTGGCTATTTATAAGGAGATCCGGTTCAAGAGCATTTTGAATAACAGTTTTTGTTTTGACGACGGCATCCGGGATGCGGTTGATCAGGATTTCAGGGAAAAAGTGGAAAAGGTCCTGGTGGATATGTATGCGCAGTTACGGGGATGCGGGCAGATGCCCGGGGATTTTATCCATGATTGATACACATGCAGCGCCCGGCTCCGTGGCGTTTAATAACGGGCGAGTTTCATCTGTTTCCCTCCTTAATGAATGCCTGCCGGAGCTGGCTTTGAGCGAATCCGGCACCCAACCAACAATACACGGGAGGATATAATGGCAAGTTCACAAACAAAATATGAATGTCCTTTGTTTCTTAAGTTTTTGGAAGAATCGGTCAAGACCGGGGAAGGGATTAAAACCATCCAGGAGTTTTTCGGGTATTGCCTTCAGCGTAATGAATTTTTTGGCCGGTTTTTGTTCCTTCTGAACCCAGGTGGCAGTGGCAAAACAGTTCTGGCGTATCTTTTGCGGGAAATGCTCGGGGATAAGAATTGTTCGAATCTTGGTATTGAGGACCTTGGGGGCCTGACTGCCAGGGCCGGGCTGGAAGATAAGCGGGTCAATATTTGTCCGGTGTCTGATATCCGGGCCTTGGTTTCTCCAGCTTTTAAATCCATTGTGGGCGGTGATCTGATCACGGCTGAGGATGATGACAGGGGGGCTTTTTCTTTTCAGTGTTCCTGCAAGTTTGTTGTTGCCGCCAATCATCTGCCCATGGATGTGGAAAAGGCTTTGGATTTTGAGCGCAGAGCGCTGGTGGTCCGGTTCCGGTACATACCGGCACAGGCTTATGATCTGTTTTTGCCGGAAAGGATTGGGGTGGAACTGCCCGGTATCCGGGAATGGGCAAGGCAGGGGCTGAATCGGCTGGTCAAAAACAACGGGTTTACCGGACATTGTGACCGGGTTCCGGCAAGTGAATGGTTTATGCCTCTTGAACGGGACTACAGCATAGAGGGGATATTTTAACATGGACGATATCTTTGAAATCATAACAAGAAAGCATGATTGTGCCGAGTATGCAGACTGTCTGAGTCTTGCCGCCTATTCAAACCGGGATTTCCAGTGTACCGGCTGTCCTAAATATCAGCAGATGCCCCATAATTATGAACCCCGGAACAATGGTTACGACGCCACTATTTATATAATCGGTGGCGGTATTCAGATACCGGAAATCGAGAGTGTCAGCGCATAACCGGAGGCGTTAATTATGGACAGATCAATAGTTATTACTGAAGAGCAGGCCAGAGCCTACCAAATACTTTACATGACCGCCCGTACTCTGTTGGAGCTGGCAGAACCTGCCGGGGATGAAACCCTGATCAATACGGACAATCTTGATGATCTGGAGGCCGCATGTCATGAGGTTTATCGGGTCAAGGGCCTTACACCGGATTGCTTTGACGATCTGACTTGCGGGGTTGATCTTCAAGAGGACGGCTTAAAGGTCCGGGAAGCGGGTGCCTGATGGAACCGTTTTTGGGGGTGGATCTTTTTTGTGGTGCGGGGGGCACCAGTACGGCTTTGGTGGAGGCAGGGGAAGAGGCCGGGGTGGATGTTCAGCTCACGGCAATTAATCATTGGGACAAGGCTATAGAGACCCATACCCTGAACCATCCCCGGGTCCGGCATTTGTGTGAAAACCTGGATGATGTCAATCCCAGAAAGCTTTACCCGGGCGGGCGGTTAAACCTGCTTATGGCAAGTCCTGAATGCACCCATCACAGCAATGCCCGGGGCGGTACGCCCTGCTCGGATCAGTCCAGGGCCACGGCCTGGCGGATCGTGGACT
>JAHIVS010000369.1 GCA_018816605.1 Pseudomonadota bacterium | reverse complement strand
TCGACGGCCCCCCTTGAGATCAAATCCCGGGCCTATGACCTGGTACTCAACGGAATTGAAATCGGCGGCGGCAGTATCCGTATCCATGACTCAGCCCTCCAGGAACGGGTCCTCAACTGCCTGGGCATTGATGCCGAAGAAGCCCAGGAAAAATTTGGATTCCTCCTGGAAGCCCTGGCATCGGGAGCCCCCCCCCACGGCGGGATTGCCTTTGGTCTGGACCGGCTGATGATGATTCTTTGCAAGGAAGATTCCATCAGAAACGTTATCGCCTTTCCCAAAACCCAGAAAGCCACCTGCCTTTTGACCGGCGCACCTTCCAAGGCAGCTCCTGCCCAGCTCCAGGAGCTGGCCATCAAGGTGTCCAAAATTGGAGAATAGGCGATAAAACAAAAGCCCCCGGAGCCACCCCATAAAAAAAGCGTCCGGTCTTGAACAAAAGACCGGACGCTTTTTTTACACCCCTAAAGAGTTCCAGGGAACCTATGCCTGTTTTCTTCTCACATGCAAAATAGGGGTGTTAAAGACCAGGGCAGACACATTATCGTCCCGCTTTACCTTTAGCTCCAGGCCCTCCCTGTCGATTTCAAAATATTTTGAAATCACGTCCACAATGTCGTTTTGAAGATCAATCAAAGTGGTGTCATTGACTTCGAGTTTGTCATAAATTAAAGAGAACTGAAGCCGTTTTTTGGCTTCCTCTTTGCTTTTTTTCTTCTGCCCTGTAAAGCGTTTCAATAATCCTGATAGCATTAAATTCTCCTTATTATTTTAACCCGAATGTTCTGCTGATTTTGCTCCACATATTTGTTTTGTCGGTGGGCACCACAATGGGGACATTTTCTTCACCATTGAGACGGCGGGCAATCCGCCTGAAGGCCTGCCCCGCCTTTGAGTCGTTCTGGAGCACCAGCGGGGTTCCGGTATTGGAGGAAATTAACACCTTATCATCCATGGGGACAAGACCTGCCAGCTCTATGGCAAGGACTTCCACCACATCTTCGTGGCTGAGCATCTCCCCCCGTCTCACCCGGGCAGGCTCAATCCGGTTAACAATCAGCTTGGGCGTGAGCGATCGGGAATACAAAATACCAATGACCCGGTCTGCATCCCTGACAGCCGAAACATCCGGGGTACAGACCACCAGGGCTTCATTTGCGCTGACAATGGAATTTTCAAACCCCCGTTCAATGCCGGCAGGAGAATCCATGATCACATAATCAAATTGCTTGCGCAGTTCCTTTGCCACCCGTTCAACCCCGGCAGTGGTCAGGACGTCTTTGTTATCGCTCTGGGAAGCGGGGATAAGAAAAAGATTGTCGATTCTTCTGTCCCGGATGGTGGCCTGTTCGATTTTGCACCGTTCCAACACCACATCCACAATATTAAACACGATCCGGTTTTCCAGACCCATGACAACATCGAGGTTTCTCAGGCCAATATCCATATCCACAATGGCCACGCGATTTCCTTCAAGGGCAAGCGCAGCACCAATGGATGAAGTGGCCGTTGTTTTGCCCACCCCCCCTTTTCCCGATGTCACGACAATTATTTTTCCTTCCAATTCTCACCTCAATCAAAATTTTTATGTTTAAATGGCTTCTGGCCAGGGCATTCGCCTGAACGGGCTTGCCTTCATATAGTCTTTCACAACAATTGTGTTATGTTCCACAGACGCAAATTCCGGAATGCTGGCGGCTCCTTCTTCACTTCCCGAGGCTGCAACACTGCCAATTTTCACATGGCTGGGATTAAATTCAAGGGCAAAGACAATGGCATCCTCTTTGTCCGGGAAACCGGCATGCACCTTGCCGGAAAGTCTTCCCAACACAATCACATCTCCGCCGGCAACGATTTCAGCCCCTGGATTCACATCCCCAGTAATTACCAAGTGTTTTTTGGCATCTATCTTCTGCCCGGACCGAACCCGGCCCCTGAGCATGAGAACGTCACTGCGATGGTGATTCCAGCCCTTTGACAGGTCCCGCTGGCGGATTCTTTCCGTGGGAACCGATCGTTTTACGGGCGTTGTGGAGATGAGGCCCAGTTCAAAATTTTCCCTTAAATAGGTCTTCATGCGCAAGATCAGGTCTTCATGCCCCTTTGCGTCCCCCACATCCAGAACCACATCTGCATTCACGGCCAGGTGCTTCAATTTCCGGATCAGCTTGTCAATTTCGGAAATCAGATCCGCTTCAGGAAAGGAGGGATCCAGAGTGATCCAAAATCCTTTGCCCACCCCTTTTAATCTAACCGATCTCACACTTTCAAAATTAATCATCGTCTACTTTGGCAAATTGTTTGTTTAAATTTATAAGAATCATCCGGGAGTTATAAAAAATCAAGGAAACAGTGTCAAGAACTGAATCTTTTGCCGGGTGGGAGAGAATGGAGCCAAACCATCTGTGGGCACTTCCTGGCTGGGGAAAAACTATAATTCAAGGACCTCCCGTATCTTATGGGAGAAATCAATCACGGAATAGGGTTTTAAAATATATCCTTTGCATCCTTTTTTGAGCATTTCCTGGGCTTTTTCATCAATGGAATACCCGGTTGAGAGCAGTACCTTGATATCCGGATTCTGTTTTTTCAATTCCAAAAAGGTCTCAAGTCCATTCATTTCCGGCATGATCATATCCAGAATCACCAGATTGATTTCATCTTTTTTCTCGGCATAAATCTGAAGGGCATTCTTACCGGAATCCGCTGTAATCACACGATATCCCAATGCTTTACAGATCTCCCTTCCCACGGTCAGGATTCGCTGCTCATCATCCACAAGCAGAACAAACTCATTGCCCAGTACCAATTTTTCATCTGCCGAGGGCAGGTCAGAATTTTCAATGGGTGCGGCCAGGGGAAGAATGATGGAAAAAGCCGATCCCACATCAGCTGAACTCCAGACATCAATCACGCCATTGTGGTTCTGAACAATCTCCCTGGCAAAGGTAAGACCCAGTCCTTTTTTTTCGGGATAATCCCTGTGGTTGGCTGAATAAAAGGGTTTAAAAATTTTTTCCAGGGTCTCGGCATCCATACCCATGCCCGTATCGGTGATGGTTATCTTGACAAAGAAACCGGTATCCAGGCCATAGGCTTCGGCCGTTCCATTGAGAATGGCGGCAGCTTCCGTGGCAACTGAAAGTTTCCCTCCCTTGGGCATGGCAAGAAGGGCATTGTCCACAATTGCCGAGATCACCTGGTTGATTTTATCCGGATCTGCATTGATAACAAGGGGCTTGGTGTCCAGGTCCACGTCCAGTACAACCTTTTTCCCCTTGAGATCAAGGGTTTCCATTGCCCTCCTGACCAGACGGTTCACATCAATGGAACTGGTATAATAGGCGTCTACCTTGGCGAATCCCAGGAGTTGGTTTGCAATTTCCGAGCCTTTGTCAATGCAGTCAATTATTTGTGTAATATGCCCATAAAGCGGGTCAGAGGGTTTGATGCTGTTCATCATCAATGAGGCATGGCCTTTTATGGCTGCCAAAAGGTTGTTAAAGTCGTGGGCAATTCCGCCGGCAAGTGCCTCAACCGCATCTGGAGACTCATTTTTAAATTGTATATATTCCATTTGCCACCTCTTACAAATCTCAAAAAAAACTTATCGCCAATGTATCCCTTAATTTCTTGCTTATAGCCTACAATTGATTTCCTTTGCAATCAGGGAAACCCTTAATTTTTTAAAAAAGTTTATTATTCCAGGGATATGATTCCTTCTTTAATGGCAAATTTTGTCAATCCGGCAACACTGAAAATATTTAGTTTTTTCATAATATTTCTACGGTGGGTTTCGATGGTTTTAATGCTCACACTCAATTCTTCGGCAATGTCCCGGGTTGTCCCCCCTTCAGCCACCAGTTGGAGAATTTCCCGTTCTTTTTTGGATATTTTATTAAACTTCGGAAATTCCGTACTGCTGGAAAAGATATCTCCCTGGCTGTCCACATACATTCTGGCGATGGACGGCGTCAGATAAAAATTACCGCCCAGCACTTCCTGAATTGCATCATACAGCTCACTGAAGGCTGACTCTTTAAGGATATACCCGGATGCCCCGGCTGCAAACATTTTGTCAATATTGGTTTTGCTGGAATGCATGGACAAGGCAATTATTTTTATGTGGGGAACTTCCTGCTTGATCCTGGCGGTTGCTTCCACTCCGTTAAGACCCGGCATGGAAATATCCATCATCATGACATCAGGCTTCAGGGCAATGGCCTTTTCCACAGCCTCCCTGCCGTTCTGGGCAATATCCAGCACCTGTATCCCTTTTTTTTCCAGCAGACTTTTCAACCCTTCCCGAATAATTGCATGGTCATCTGCTATGATGGCTTTTATTTCCATATCCTCCCGCACCGCTTAATTTTAAGGAAGTCTATCCCGAAGGCAGATGAAAATCAAATATTAATTTTGACTTTTTTTATTGACAATCGTTTTATTCTCTTTATAATGCTTTTTTATTATGATGTTCTTATACACAGAAACAAATAGCGTGCAACAAACTGCTATCCGGAAAACGGCAGACGTGTCCTGGCGATGGTGGCACAGACACATCTGCGGCACTGCTTTCTGTCTGACCTCATAAAAGACAAAAGAACCCAAGGCTGCAGGAAAAACGGCAGCCTTTGTTATTTCAGGGTTGTCACAAATCTCCCGCCTTTTTTATTGCCCATTGAATTGAATACTGATACAAACCTTATTGGAGGTATGAAATGTTAGTTGTATTAAAAAAAGGCACGACAGAAGAACAAGTCCAGGCAATTGTCCGGACCATTGAGAAACGAGGATATATGGCCCGGCCCATACCCGGAGGCGACAGGGTTTCCATTGGTATCCTTCACAATAAAGGATCCGTGGATGCAGCCCATTTCCTTGGGCTTGACGGTGTAAAGGAGGTTATTCCGGTGACAAAACCCTATAAGCTTGTCAGCCGGGAGTTCAGGCAGGAAAATACCCAGGTCAAAATAGGTGACGCTGTTTTCGGTAATGGAACCATGCCCGTGATTGCCGGCCCCTGTGCTGTTGAAAGTTTAGAGCAGGTACTCTCCATTGCCAGGTCTGTACAAAAGGCGGGTGCAAAACTTTTCAGGGGAGGGGCATTCAAGCCCAGGACTTCCCCCTATTCCTTCCAGGGATTGGGAGAAAAGGGCCTTGAATTCTTAGCAAAAGTTCGGGAAGAAACCGGCCTGCCGGTTGTGACCGAAGTCATGGATGTTGAAAATTTTGATATTGTGGAAGCCTATGTGGACGTGGTCCAGATCGGCACCCGAAACATGCAGAACTTTTCCCTGCTCAGACGGGCCGGAAGATCTAAAAAACCCGTGATCCTGAAACGGGGAATGTCGGCCATGCTCGAGGAATGGCTTATGGCAGCGGAATATATAATGGAAGAAGGCAATTCCAATGTTATTCTTTGTGAAAGGGGGGTCAGAACCTTTGTCCGCCATAGCCGGAACACCCTGGACCTGTCCGTGGTGCCCGCCGCAAAGAAGGAAAGCCATCTGCCCATTATTGTGGATCCCAGCCATGCCGCCGGTGTCAGAGACCAGGTGATCCCCCTGGCCTATGCCTGCGCCGCCCTGGGAGCAGACGGGCTGATGATCGAGGTGCATAACCACCCGGATGAAGCCCTGAGTGACGGAGCCCAATCCCTCTATCCCGACCAGTTCACAATCGTCATGAAAAAAATGACTGCCATCCGCTCAATTATCGGAGCCGATGAATGAAAAGCTTTCAGGTGAATGGCCTGCAAGGGCTTTCTTCCATCCATGTGGGGGAAAGCCTTTCAAATATCAGCGCCTATCTTCCCCCGGGCGTAACCCCCATCATCATCACGGATACGAATATACAAAATCTGTATGGAAAAAATTTCCCCGACGGCCCTGTTCTCACCATCGGCACCGGGGAAAAAATCAAAACCCTTGCCACGGTGGAAACCCTTCTCAGGGAATTGATCGGCCTCTCCTGCGACAGAACCAGTTTTATCCTAGGAATTGGAGGGGGTATTGTCACTGATATTACAGGCTTTGCTGCCTCTGTTTTTATGCGGGGGGTGGATTTTGGCTTTGTCTCCACCTCCCTGCTCTCCCAGGTGGATGCCAGTGTGGGCGGAAAAAACGGGGTCAATCTGGATAGCTTTAAAAACATGGTGGGTGTCTTTAACCAGCCAAAATTTGTGATCTGCGATATTGATCTTCTACAAACCCTGCCCAAAACAGAAATTTCCAACGGTCTGGCCGAAATTGTCAAACATGGCCTGATCTGCGATGCCGACATGCTGCGCTTTCTTGAGGATAACAGACAAAAAGCCCTGGACCTGGACCCGGATATCATTTTCCGGCTGGTGGCAGATTCCGTTGCCATCAAAGCCCGGGTGGTTGGAGAGGACGAAAAGGAAGCAGGAAAGCGCCGAATCCTCAACTTCGGCCACACCATCGGCCATGCCGTTGAAACCCTGAATCAGACAAAACAGACCCAGGAGAAAATGGGTCCGGCAGGCCATGGCCGGGCAATCTCCCTGGGCATGGTGGCTGCCGCCATGTTTTCCCAAAGAAAAAAACGGATCTCCCCGAGTGAGGTGGACCGGATAACCAGCCTTTTAAGAGGGCTGAATCTTCCGGTGGATCTGGATTACAGGGCAGACCAGATCATCGCCGCCGCTTCCAGGGACAAAAAAAAACAGGGCAGCAGCCTGCATTACGTATTCCTTGAAGCCATAGGGAACGCCCGGGTGGAAAAGATTCCCTATGATGAAATGAATGACTTTATCCGTTCTGTGTTCACCGGATCTTAAAAAAGGCTTCTTGTTTTTACAATTCTACCGGTCGTCTCTTTTCAGCACCAGCCGAAAACCGATATGAGCACTTTTCATGGTGGGGATGGCACTCTGCCGTGCCGAACACCGCAGGAAATCCGTATTGTCGGCAAAGGATCCTCCCCGGACCACCCGTTCAATACCCTCTTCCCGGTGCAGAGGATTGTCCCGGGAATGGGAGGCATAGGCAGTTTTGGCATATACGTCCCGGCACCACTCCCTGACATTGCCGCCCATGTCGTAAAGCCCTATATCATTGGGAAGAAAGCTTCCCGCGGCCGCAGTTTGACCCCGTAGTGATCCGACATTGCACGTGCCACAGTTTTCCTCGGGAAGATAGGCCTCCTTTCCCCAGGGAAAGGGAATCTTACGCCCCGTGTTCCGGCAGGCATACTCCCACTGGGCCTCGGTGGGAAGAGAAAACTCAACCCCTGTATCGGCTTTCAGGGTTCGGATAAAAATGCGGACATCCTCAAAAGAGACCTGTTCCACGGGATGTTCCGGGGATAGGACAAACCGAGAGGGGTTGGCTCCCATAACCGCCTCCCATTGTCCCTGGGTCACTTCAAGCGTCCCCATCCAGAAGCCGTCCAGACAGACCCTGTGGACCGGCATCTCATTTTTATTGCACCGGCCGGCATCCCCATGGCATCCCATGGAAAAGCATCCCCCGGCCACCCAGACAAACATCATACCCGTTACAGGTTCCCGATATCTTTCCCCGGAGCGGTATTGGGGGGAGGGCTCATCATCAAAGGAAAGATCGCACTTTCCCGAGTATTGCCACAAAGACAATTCCTCCCAGAGTTTACCAGCCCGTCTTGACCCCTGATCATGGGCCTTTTTAGCCCAGCACTTGGCTTTAAACGGATCTTTCAGCACCCCTTCGCCATGGTAATAGGCCAAAGCCAGGTCGCACATGGCCCTGGTATCTCCCTGTCTGGATTGTTGAATCAGAGAGGACACCCCATCGTTGTTTCCGGCCAGGCAAAGGGAAATGCTAAGGCCAAAAACCAAAAGGCTTTCAACTAATTGTTTCATTTGTCCTCCAGTCTGCTTGTCTGATGTGACAATAGGGGCATTCTTCTTGACCGATGCATGAAAAGGGTTTGACAAATAGGATCAAATCCTATTTACTATTTCAAACCAATGATATCAAGGGAAATTAATTTGGACCGGTTTTATCAAAAATGCAAACAGCATGCTCTCAAGATCACTCCCCAGCGCACAGCGGTTTACAAAACGCTGGAAGCTTCGACATCCCATCCTTGTGCCGATGTGATTCACAAGGCCCTGCAAAAGGAATTCCCCAATATCTCCCTTGATACCGTCAACCGGACCCTGATTACCTTTTCAAAGGTCAATATCATTGATGTGGTGGAAGGCCGGGGTGACCCCAGACGGTTTGACCCGAACCTGAACGCCCACCATCATTTTCATTGTCTGGCATGCAATGAAATTATTGATTTCCATGATACCGCCCTGGACCAGATAACACCCGCTTCAGACATTGCCGAAAAATTTATCATTACCGGAAAAAAAATTGTCCTGAAGGGATATTGTGACAACTGCCGCAGCCAGATCAGTGTGCTGTAAATTTTATGAACCCAAAACGTGAAACCAAAACAGGCAAAACAAAGACCTGTTCCAATTCGTAGACCTTAAAACAGGAGGAGAAACCTATGGCAAGTTTAAAAGGAACCCAGACCGAAAAAAATTTATTAACCGCATTTGCAGGGGAGTCCCAGGCCCGGAACCGGTATACCTATTTTGCCAGCGCCGCAAAAAAAGAAGGGTACATCCAGATATCAGAGATCTTTACTGAAACTGCCAGCCAGGAGAAAGAACATGCCAAACGGTTCTTTAAATTTCTTGAAGGCGGCGAGGTGGAAATCATTGGGACCTTTCCCGCCGGTGTGATCGGCACCACCCTTGAAAACCTGAAAGCTGCTGCAGCCGGAGAAGAATTTGAATGGACCCAGATGTATCCCGACTTTGCGGCCATTGCAAAGAAAGAAGGATTTGATGCTGTTGCCATGGTTTTTGAAATGATCGCAATCGCTGAGAAACAGCATGGCAAACGCTATGCAGACCTTGCTGCCAATGTGGAGGCCGGTAAGGTGTTCAAAAAAAAGACCCCTATAAAATGGCGCTGCCGCAACTGCGGATATGTCCATGAAGGGGAAGAAGCCGTTGAGATGTGTCCGGCCTGTGCACACCCCCAGGCCCATTTTGAGGTGCTTGCGGAAAACTGGTAGGCCCCAAAAGGGTGCCCACACCCAAAAAACGACCCCAAAGATCAAGCCCTGTATCCGGAATCGCCCAAAAGGCAAATCCCTGTGCGGATGCAGGGCTTGAATTCATTTGGGGTTGCCCATTGATCATTTGACAAAAAACAAATATGAACATATATTTACAGGCAATTTTTAATCTAGAAATAGGATAGGTGTCATGGCAGATAATATTTTAGAAATTGACGATGAGTCTTTCGAAGAAACGGTTTTAAAATCAGAAAAACCGGTTATGGTGGATTTCTGGGCGCCCTGGTGCGGTCCCTGTAAAGCCATTGGACCCACTGTGGAAGCCCTTAGCAAAACCT
>JAHIVS010000368.1 GCA_018816605.1 Pseudomonadota bacterium | reverse complement strand
TAGGTTTTGTCAAAGGGACAACGGTAGCAGGCGCAATGGGGAAACTCAACAAACCCTTCTAAAAAAGGACCGAAATCCTGTTTTCTCTGGGCCTGGCCCGTGGCACTCATGGCACCGAAGGTGGTGCCGTGGTAGTCCCGGTCCCGGTACATGATTTTATATTTACCCTTTCTTGAAGGATCGATGTGAGATGCCTGGCGGACCATTTTGAAGGCTTTCTCATTGGCTTCCGAGCCGGAATTGGAAAAATAGACTTTGTCATGATGGGGCAATTTTTCCAATAGTTTTTTGGCAAATTTAATGGAAGGGATATTGCCGAACACCCCTGCGAAATAAGGCATTTTCTTAAGCTGTTCACAGACCGCTTCGGCAATTGAATCTCGACCATACCCCACCATGACGCTCCATACCCCGCCCGAGGTGGCATCCAGGTAAACACGACCCCGGATATCCTTGACCATAAGGCCATCGCCTTCAACAATGATCATCTGTTCCTGGGTTTCAAAACATTTGTGGGGTTTTAAATGATGCCACAGGGCTTGTTTATCGCCTGCCACCATCTGATCAACATCATAGTCAAGCCAATTGGGTTTGTCGTTCATGGAGAACCCCCTTTTATACATATTTCTTTGTGGGTATAGTTTGTATGGGGTTGCCCGTGCAGATACAAAGATCTGCACGGGCAACCGGTATCAGATAGGTATGATGGTTCTATTTTTTTGTTATTCGGTGCTGCTGTTATCCGGCACCTTTCTATCACGCGCCTTTCTGGGGCCGCATGTCTGCTCGGTTAATCCCTGCAACGGCAACCGGTGCTGTCATGGCATCCCTGCGGAAGGGTTCGCCCAATTCCTGGTTGGTCATCACTTCGATGAAAGTGGTTTTGCCCGCTTCCATCTGGAGCCGTATGGCCTCGGTAAGTTTTGCAGTCAGGTCGTCCATGGAAAAGGCCTGGACCCCTTCAACCCCGCAGGCTCGTGCAATGCCGGCGTAGTTAACGTCCCGGTTCAGTTCGGTTCCAACAAAGTTGTCCGAGTACCAGAGGGTGGTGTTCCGTTTTTCAGCACCCCAGTGATAATTGCGGAAGATGATCATGGTGATGGCAGGCCATTCACCCCGGCCGCAGGCGGTCATTTCATTCATGGAGATACCAAAGGCACCGTCTCCTGCAAACCCCACCACGGGCACATCTGGCTTTGCGATTTTGGCACCTAGGATGGCGGGGAAACCGTATCCACAGGGACCGAACATTCCCGGGGCCAGGTATTTTCGTCCCTGCTCAAAGGTGGGATAGGCCGCCCCTAAGGCACAGGAGTTCCCGATATCCGAACTGATGATGGCATTTTCCGGAAGGGCCAGCTTTATGGCGCGCCATGCCATGCGGGAGGTGATTTTTTCCGGATCTCTTTTCCGGGCACGTTCGTTCCAGGTGGTTCCTGGATCATCTTGTTCGTGGTCCATGGCGGAAAGTTGGTTGGCCCAGTCTGTTTTTATCTTTTCAATGGTTGCCTTGCGGGTGTCACGGTTGGCATCTCCTGCCGTGGCAGACAATTGTGCCAGAATGGCGTTGGCAACTTTTTTTGCGTCGCCCACAATGCCTACGGTGACCGGTTTTGTGAGGCCGATGCGGTCGGGGTTAATGTCCACCTGGATGACCGAAGCCGTTTTGGGCCAATAGTCAATGCCGTAACCGGGCAGGGTGGAGAAGGGGTTTAATCGGGTCCCTAATGCCAGAACAACGTCGGCCTTGGCAATCAGTTCCATGGCAGCTTTGGATCCATTGTAGCCCAGGGTTCCGGTGTAAAGCGGATGGCTTCCGGGGAAGGCATCATTGTGCTGGTACCCGCAGCAAACAGGGGCGTCTAATTTTTCGGCCAACCCCATTGAATCCTTGATGGCCCCGCCGATAACAACGCCGCCACCATTGAGAATGACCGGAAATTTTGCAGCAGACAAAAGCGCTGCGGCTCGTTGGATGGCTTCCTTTCCACCAGCGGGAAGCTCAAATTCCACGATGGCTGGCAGTTCAATGTCAATCACCTGGGTCCAGAAATCACGGGGAACATTGATCTGGGCCGGAGCCGATGCGCGCTTTGCCTGCATGATCACCCGGTTGAGCACTTCAGCCATGCGGGAAGGGTGACGTACTTCTTCCTGGTACGCCACCATATCTTTGAAAGCCGCCATTTGAGGGACTTCCTGGAATCCGCCCTGGCCCATGGTTTTGTTGGCCGCCTGGGGGGTTACCAAAAGCAATGGGGTGTGGTTCCAGTAAGCGGTTTTTACGGGGGTCACAAAGTTGGTGATGCCGGGACCATTCTGGGCCACCATCATGGACATTTTACCCGAAGCCCGGGTGAAACCGTCTGCCATCATACCGGCATTGCCTTCGTGCCCGCAATCCCAAAATGAGATGCCGGCTTTTGGAAACAGGTCAGAAATCGGCATCATTGCCGAACCGATAATACCAAAGGCGTGTTCAATTCCATGCATCTGGAGAACTTTTATAAAGGCCTCTTCAGTGGTCATTTTCATTGTATTTACTCCCTATTTGATAAATTGTTTTTCCGTGGGCGGTGAGATTCCCGACACTCCCAGGTAATATCCGAATTTACTTCAGATATCTAATGTGTGATATATCAGATATCAGAAAGATGTCAAGAATAAAAATTGGCAGTTTATGGTAAAATTATCTTCTTTTTATGAATGTCCTGGCCCGGATTTTTTTAGTGAACGAGGGATATTACGAAGAAAGAGGTTGAAAACAATGGGGGAATATGGCAGGTGTTGTCTAAATAAAAAGGAGATACTATGGAACTTCACGTAAATGACATTTTAACCCGGAT
>JAHIVS010000367.1 GCA_018816605.1 Pseudomonadota bacterium | reverse complement strand
GGGCAAGCTTTATGGCTGCCTCATTGGCTTCTGCGCCGGAATTTGCAAAAAAAACGCGGTCGGCAAAGCTTTTATCCACAAGCATTGCCGCAAGGTCAGCCTGGGGAGCCGTATAAAAAAGGTTGGATACATGGACCAGGGTCCGGGCCTGATGGGCAATGGCCCGGGTAACACTCGGGTGGCAATGGCCCAGATTGCAGACCGAAATTCCGGCCAGAAAATCCGTATATACCGTCCCGTCTTCATCGGTCAGACAGGTTCCTTGACCGCTCACAAATGCCTTTCCCTGGCGAAGATAGGTTTGAAAAACAAAGGCCTTGGTTTTTTCAATTGAAGTCACGTGTGTCCTCTTTAAGCATGGGGTTCAGTCGTCCAGAAACACCTGGGTGCCGATGCCAGAATCCGTAAACAACTCCAGCAGAACGGCATGGGGCGTTTTACCATTGATGATATGTGATTTTTTTACACCGTTTCTCAAGGCTTCCAGGGCACACTCCACCTTTGGAATCATGCCCCCTTTGATACAGCCGTCTGCTATCTGCTCGGCGATTTTCCGGTCGGAGATGGAAGAGATCAGTCTTTGATCCCCATCCAGAACCCCGTCCACATCGGTCACCAGAATCAGGCGTTCGGCATTCAGGGCAGCGGCAATTTTTGCGGCCACCACATCGGCATTGATATTATAGGTTTCGCCGTTTTCCCCGATGCCCACCGGCGCAATAATGGGAATAAATCCGCTGTTGGTCAGGGTATGGATAATTTCCGGATTGATCTGGGTCACATTTCCCACCATGCCCGGATCAATGATCTCCGGTGGCATGTTTTCATCCACCTGAAGATAAATTTTCATTTTATCGGCCGTGATAAGCCCCCCGTCCTTTCCGGTAAGCCCCACGGCTTTCCCTCCTTCCCGGTTGATCCTGGCCACAATATCCTTGTTTACTTTTCCGCCCAGCACCATTTCCACCACATCCATGGTGGCATCATCGGTGTAGCGCATGCCCCGGATAAAGGTGGAGGTAATCCCCATGGCAGATAGCACCCGGTTGATCTGGGGCCCGCCGCCGTGGACCACCACCGGATTTATGCCGATCACTTTCAACAGGGTAATATCACTGGCAAAATCCCGTTTCAATTTATCGTCCACCATGGCGTGTCCCCCGTATTTGATCACAATGGTTTTGGTGGAAAATTGCTGGATATAGGGAAGGGCCTCTATCAGTATGTCTGCAACATTTTGGCTCATAGGATATACCTGCTCAAATCTTGGTTTTCAACAATATCCATCAGCTGCCGGGCAACAAAGCCGGCATCAATGGTAATCGTTTTTTCATCCATGTCCGGTGCTTCAAATAAAATCTCTTCCAGCAATTTTTCCATGAGGGTGTGCAGCCGTCGTGCGCCGATATTTTCCGTTGTTGAATTGACTTCCACGGCAATATCGGCAATTTTCTCCACTGCATCCTGGGTAAAGGAAATGACCACCCCTTCGGTCCTGAGCAGGGCAATGTACTGGAGCACCAGGGCATTCTTGGGTTCGGTCAGAATCCGGGTAAACTCATGGGCCCCGAGGGAAGAAAGTTCCACCCGGATGGGGAACCGGCCCTGGAGTTCCGGAATCAGATCAGAGGGTTTTGCCACATGGAAGGCCCCGGATGCAATGAACAAAATATGATCGGTTTTAACAGTGCCGTATTTGGTGGGAACGGAACTGCCCTCCACAATGGGCAGCAGATCCCGCTGCACCCCCTCCTTTGACACCTCGGGGCCGTGGCTTTGTCCCTTGCCCGCAATCTTATCGATTTCATCTATAAAAATAATACCCGATTGCTCCACCAGTTCAATGGCTTCGGTTTTTACCTTTTCCATGTCCACCAGGTGGGCGGCCTCTTCCTGGGTAAGGATCTTCATGGCTTCTTTTACGCTGACCTTGCGGCGCTTGGTGCTCTTGGGCATGAAGTTTCCCAGCATGTCCTTGATATTGATGCCCATTTCTTCCATTCCCGTGTTGGAAAAAATCTCCACCATGGGCGAAGTTTGGGCCGTGACATCCAGGTCAATATTCCGGCTGTCCAGTTTCCCTTTCTGGAGCATGGTGCGAAGCTTTTCCCGGGTGGACACACCGGGAAGCGGATCTGATGCCCCATGGCCTTCCGGAGGGATTGTTCCGGCCCCAGAAAAGACCGGTTTGGGAGCGGTTGGGGGCAAAAGGATATCCAGAACCCGTTCTTCGGCCATTTTGGCAGCCTTCTCCTGCACCGCGTCCTGCTGTCTGACCCGAAGATTGTTCACCGTCAGTTCCACAATATCCCGGATCATGGATTCCACATCCCGTCCCACATATCCGACTTCGGTAAATTTAGAGGCCTCCACCTTATAGAAGGGAGAATCGGTCAAATTGGCCAGTCGCCTTGCAATTTCCGTTTTCCCCACGCCGGTGGGTCCGATGAGAATAATATTTTTCGGGGCAATCTCTTCCTGGAGCTCTTTATCCAGCTGACGTCTTCGCCACCGGTTCCGAAGAGCAATGGCCACTGATTTTTTGGCATCTTTCTGGCCGATGATATATTTATCCAGTTCAATGACAATCTCTTTGGGTTTTAAGTCTTTCATAGGGGTGTCTCGTTTCTGATTTCCTCAATGGTCACGTGGTGATTGGTGTAGATGCAAAGATCCCCGGCTATTTTCATGGCTTTCTCAACAACCTGTCTGGGAGTAAGATCCGTATTTTCCATCAGGGCAATGGCTGCGGACTGGGCAGAGGTGCTGCCCGACCCGATGCTGATCACCCCCTCATCCGGCTCGATCACATCCCCGTTCCCGGACAATAGATAGGTATTTTCCCTGTCTGCCGCAATCATCATGGCCTCAAGCCTGCGCAGATATTTATCGGTTCTCCACTCCCTTGCCAGTTCCACACAGGCCCGGGTCAGGCTTCCGTTAAACCGCTCCAGTTTTTCTTCCAGCTTTTCCGAAAGGGTCAGGGCATCGGCAGTGGCACCGGCAAAGCCTGTGATAATCTTATCATTGTATATTCTTCGAACCTTTCTGGCCCTGTGTTTTGTCACGATGTTCCCCAGGGTCACCTGGCCGTCTCCGGCCACAACAACCGTTCCCATCTTGCGCAATGCCAGGATGGTGGTGCCGTGAAATATTTCCATACTCATTTTTTTTTAACTCCTTGGATGGGCCTTGTCATACACCTGCATCAACCGATCCATACTCACATGGGTATACACCTGGGTTGTTGAAAGGCTGGCATGGCCCAGTATTTCCTGAATTCCCCTTAAATCGGCCCCTGAATCCAGCATATGGGTTGCAAAGGAATGGCGGAGGGTGTGCGGTGAAACAGGTACATTCAACCCGCATTCGTTTACAATTTTATCCAGTATCCGTCCGATGGACCGGATGCCGATCCTTGAATACGCCTTGTTCAAAAATACCGGTGCAGCCTTTTGATTTATGGCCGCCCGGTAAGCGCCAATGGCATCAAGGGCCCTTTTGCCCACCGGGACAATCCTTTCCTTGCTGCCTTTGCCAAAGACTCTAATCATTTGGTTTTTAAAGTCAACATCATTCATGTCCAGGCCGTGAATTTCCGAAATTCTCATGCCCGTGGAATAAAATGTCTCAAACATGGCCAGGTTTCGTTTGTCCGCCCAGGTATCGGTTTTAATGGAATCCAGCAACCGGAACAGGTCGTCAATATTCAAAAACCGGGGAATGGTTTTGTCCAGCTTGGGGAAGGGTATGGTATCCGCCGGATTCAGCCGGATATGGCCCGCCCTCACCAGAAAATCAAAAAAGGATTTCAGGGCCGACAACCGTCTTGCCAGGGTGCGTTTGCTCTTTCGGGCCCGGACCAGGCAGGACAGATATGCGCGTATGTCGTTTTTGTCCAGCCCGTCAATTTCGGCCAGAAACCTTTCCTGGTTTTCCAGGGAAGCTGCGTTCTGTACATCTTTCGGATCAACCAAGGCCTTCGGGTCGGCCAGAAAAAACCGGATAAAATCCAGGATATCCGAATGGTAGGCCCTTTGGGTATGGGAAGAATATCCTTTTTCCGCCTGAAGTATCCGGATAAACGAATCGAGTATTCCGTCAGACGCGAAGTCGGATAAGGTATACGTCGTTTTATCAGCGCCCATGGGACAGCCCTGCCTGTTTCATAACCTGCTGCATGTCTTCCCACACTTTGCGTTTGAGTCCCGGCTGTTCCAGCAGGGTTGACGGGTGGAAAGTGGGCATCACCCGAATACCTTCATGGGAAAAAAATTTTCCCTGGAAGTGTTCAATGGGGGACTCAAGGTTTAATAATAATTGACCTGCCTTCTGCCCCAGGGTGATCACAATCGCGGGTTGATTTATTTTTATCCGGTCATGAATGGATCTTGCATCAATGGCATTACAGACAAATATGGATTCCGGCCCAAGTTTCATGGCCCCAAGAATTTTGACAAACAAGGCACCAGCTTCTCCGTTAAAAAAACTGCCCTCACTGTCCACAAAGAACAAAGGCGCATCCGTGGGGCCCTGGAAAAAGAAGGCTGGATTTTTTTTGGGTTTTCCCCAGGCATCCATGGTTGCCCGGCAGGGTGCGGAAATTTTCAGGGCCGTGTTTCCCAATGCCCTTTGATGGGAAACATACTGGGAAACATCCTGGATCGTCCGGATAAAGGCCAGGGAAATAGACTGAATCGTGTTGTTTTCCCCCATAATCCCTAACCTGTTTGTTCAACAATGGTGTCCAAAAGAATATGGGCGACCTTGTGCTTGTCCATCAGGGGAATGTCCTTTGAAGACCCGTCCTTGAAGAAGAGCTTGACCTTGTTGGTATCGGTTTTGAATCCGGAATCCCCCGTTCCCACAAGGTTGCCAGCGATCATATCCAGGTTCTTTTTTCTTATTTTCGCCAGGGCATGCTTCTCGAGGTCATTGGTTTCGGCTGCAAACCCCACCAGAAATTGTCTGTCGGTTTTCAGTTCGCCAATGCGTTTGAGGATGTCCGTGTTTTCTGTCATGGCAATGGTAATCTCTTTTGAAGCGTTGCTTTTCTTGATTTTGCGATTGCCCGGATCAAGTGGCCTGTAATCGGCCACAGCCGCTACTTTAACAATGATATCAGCTGCCGCCAGATGTGAGAACACGGCTTCGGCCATCTGTTCACAGCTTTCCACAAAAACAGATTCCACACCCACCGGCGGATCAAGGCTGACAGGTCCGGATATCAAGGTAACCCTGGCCCCTCTTTGCTCGGCAGCTTTCGCGATGGCATACCCCATTTTACCCGAGGAATGGTTGCTCACATACCGGACCGGATCTATGGCTTCAATTGTGGGGCCTGCCGTCACAAGAATTTGTCTGCCCACAAGGTCTTTCGGACTTAACAGTTTACAAAGCCGATCAAAGATGAACCAGGGGTCCGGCAGCCTTCCTGCGCCAACGGTTTTGCAGGCCAGCACGCCGTCGTCGGGATCAAGGATATGAATACCATCCTGTTCCAGAATATCCAGGTTTCGCTGGAGCCGGATATTCTGATACATGTCGGTGTTCATGGAAGGACAAATCATCACAGGGCTTGTCACGGCCAGCAGGGTGGTTAAAAGGGCATCATCGGCAATTCCATGGGCGTATTTGCCGATAAAATTGGCAGTGGCCGGTGCAATAACGGCCGCGTCAATGCTTGAGGCAATATCGATGTGGGTGACCGAGCCTGCGGTATCCTTCCACAGGTTTGTCAGCACACAATTTTCACTGAGCACCTCAAAGGTGGTCCTGCCCACAAACTGCAGGGCCGCTTCGGTCATTGCCACATGGACATCGGCCCCTGCCTTTTTCAACAGGCGCAGCAATTCCACGGATTTATAGGCGGCAATGCCGCCGGTAACCCCGAGAAGAATATGTCGGTCTTTGAATTCCATTAGTCGGTTAAAGTGTTCTGGGTCATTCCGCTGTTTCCGCTTCCACCGTAGCCGCTTCCGCTCGTTTGACCCCCGTTGGTCAGGGTCGGGGCCACGCCGATCTCCACATAGGTATACACCTGGCTTTCCCTGATGGTGATAACAGCACACCGGGATGTTTTCTGGAACACCATTATGGTGTTGTCCGGGGATTTGATCTTGCTGACCACATTCCAATTGTCTTTTGACATGTTGTTGCTGAAAAAATTAAACAAGGCCGTGGAATCCACTCTTCCCCTCAGGGCAAGGATGCCGGACCTGAAACCCGGGGTGGAGACCACCACGGTTTTGTCCTTCATGACCGAAAGTTCCATGGGGACCAGAACATCTTCAAAATCATGGTAAATCGCGGTTGTCTTCTTTGATTTTTCATGTGTTTCAGCTGAATATGCAGATTTTTCAGCCGAGTCTGAGCCTAAATTTGCCCAGCAGCCGGAAAGGCAGGCGGCCAGTAAAAGTACCAGACCAAACTTTATCGTCCGAATAACATATGTATTGGATTTCATCTCTCCTCCATAATTTTTAGTTTATCGACAACCTGTAACCCGTTTCTTCTAAAACTATTTGGAAAAAAAGTCAATTATTGTGAACCCTGGGCATTGAACGCTGCTGCTTTTTTTTCAAATTCCTGACGTCGTTTTTCAAAATCAGAGATTTCTTGGTTGAGCGTTTTAATCCTATTCTGATATACGTTCCAGTCTGACGAATTGGTAAGGGCAGCTTTCTCTTTTTTTAGGGCCTGTTTTTTTGTTACAAGCGCCTCATACTCTTTGTCCAAAATCTGTTTTTCACTGTTCAAAATATGGATTTGTGAAAGGGTTTTGGTTTCAGCTGTTACATCTTTTTGTTTTGCTTCATTTTCTTTTATATCTTTGTTTTCTTCTAATGTCTCTTGTTCGTTTTTAATGGTTTCAGAAGAATTTGGGGAAACAATGATCTCTTCATACCGATTGCCCTCCTTGCGCTGCCCTTGGGGAACATCTGCCAAATTGTCTGTAAAATGAACAACACCCTGTTTATCTGTGTACCGATAATATTCAGCAGAAACAAAAATTGGAGATAAAATGAAAACACACACAAATAAAACACAAATATATTTCATTGCTGCCTCCTAGTTGGGGTATCCTCTGGGTTACAATTATCAATCAGTTTTTTAAATATAGGCCGGTAATCTCTCTTTTATCATTTACAAAATATCCCACTGTTTTACCCTCGTAAACATGAATGGCAGAGACAATTTCCCCTTTGGTATTATAATATTTAACATCTGGTGCAAAGTATCTCAGACGGTCATCAATAACAATCAGTTTCCTTCCGGCTTCATTTGTTCCAATCCTTTGTACCGTTCCCATGCCGTTAAACGACAAATTCCTTTCACCGGGAGAAGCCTGCGCTTTTAGATCCGGAACCGATCTTATCGGAAGGATATCAATATTTTCATCTGCGGAAAGATTGATACTGCTAAAAAACAAAAGAACCATTGTTATATAGAATAATAATTTTTTAACTTTTTGAATCATTTTCCGACTCCTTAAAACCCTCATTTTTTTATTTTACGTAACTTTCAGACTTCGGCTTTGCAGGAATGTTTCAGGCTTTTTTCATTGTGTTTTTTTTCAATATTTCATTATCAGACTGAACAAAATGCCATAAAGAAAGCCTGACCCCATATAAAATCAACCAACTCCAAAAGCGAAGCTCTTTTAATCAACTTGCCGCCAATAATATTTTCCCACACCCCCATCCTGTTCCCTGACAAGAATAATATTTCCGGCAGAGGTGCTGAAATATTTCAGCTCTGTATCGTCATTGGGATTATCGATGATCATGGGTGGAAAAATCATGGTTGGATACTTTATTCCCGTCGGTGGAAGCAGATCACCATCTCCGGTTTCATTGGTAGGGATAAGATCTGCTTCATCAATATGACCATCGCCGGTTCGATCAAATTGAGCAGAAGTTGTCCGCCCACCTGTACAGGCATCCACTTCCATTAAATAGGATTCTCCTCCAGCGACGCAGGGAGAGCTTGTCTGGGGAATGGAAGTGATGGCAATGACCTTTCCGCCCCTGATAACAAGGTCCCGCACAATACGCTCTTTTTCATCGGGCAGATCGAAATACCAGCCGGCATGGTTGGCTTCCGTACTTGAAGGATTTTGGTTCAACACAGTGACCGGGTCTGTAACAGGCGCTGTGTCTGGATCATCCTGGGTTTTCCATAGGATATCATTGTTCGACAATATTCTATAGGTTACACTATTAATGGTTCCGCTGAAAATAACATTCTGCATGAGCAGACTCACGGTTGCCGGTTGATTGGAGAGTACGCTGGCATTAGTTCTTTCAAAGGAGCCTAAAAATTCGCTGTTGTCTGAATCATCTCCATAATCCCAGACTGCATATAAAGTTTGCTTGCTAGTATCGCTCAAATCTTGATTTCCCAAATATTTTCCGGTTCCAAAGGCAACAATGTATCCTGATTTTCTCGAATCACAATGAAACATTGCATCCGGTTTTATGGTGATCGGCTGGGGGTTACCATGGACATCTTTTGCCTGGAACAAAGGTTTAGGAGTTGCACCTGTCTTATAAGCAACATCCCAGTCAGACACAACTGCACTGGTTAGATCAAACTTCCACAAATTGCCTTGTAAATCTCCGGCATAAACATAGTCGACCTTAGAATCTGCATCCACGTCTATTGCCAGGGGCGTTGAAAGCCCGTTGCATCCGGTGGAGGATCCGGTTGATATTTTTTTAATCAAGGTTCCGTCATCGGCATCTACGATATACAAACAGGCATCATTGCTGGCACTGTTATAGCCATTTCCGAATATCACAACCCAGCCGGCTGAAGTGGTATTTACAATAAAGGCTCTGCTAAAACTATACCCCATATCCTGAATATCCGCAGCCGGGGTCTTGCTATTGGGGTATTCCCACATCACTCTGCCGGCAAGGATCCCTTCTGTGGTGATGCTTGTTTTGGCAGTTGTTATATCAAGACAATAATACCCTCTTCCCCCTTTTCCAAGGCCTCCGACCAGCAAATCCTTTGTTCCGATGTCTCTGGCATAAGGGGTTAAATCAACGTAATATTGATGGGTATAATCTGGATCAGTGAGATGACCCAGATTTTGAAAAACAAAATCCGGGACATAGGCGAACAATTCCTTCCCATTGTCCGAGTCAAAAGCATGGAGCATCCCGTCATTTCCCCCCACGTAAACCACATTTTCATAATACAATGGGGCTGAGTGGACAATGTCGGCAAGGGCTGTATCACGGACGTAGTTGCCATTTTCGTCCAGAATGACCCTATTTCTGAAGGTCCCGCCATTTTTCTCCTCCAACGCGTGATTTCCTCTCAAATAGTCCACCATATCAGAAGAGGTCAGTGTGGTTTTATGGGTAACCGACAAACTGTTGAACCGGAAAGGGATACCGGCAGGACTTGCCAAGGTGTTGTCATAGGTTGCAATTTTCCGACCCGTGTTCCAATAGGTATTATTGGAATTCAGGGAGTTGTCCAGCACTTCACTGGCAGACCACCGGGGCGCTTCCTTCAAAACAGCACCAGAGTTCCCGTCAACATTATAGGCAATCACATCTCCTGTCCATCTGCTGGTAGAATAAATGGATTGATATAAGATCAATCCTTCCTGGAGTTCCTCCCCGTTAATTGAAACAGATGCGCCCGAACCGATACGGGCCAATACATCGGAAATAACCCTTTCAAATGCTGCAATCAGTTCCTGTGGGGTTTTGGCATTCAAATAAAGTCCCCGGCCATTAACAGCCGTATGCCACAGATCATCAATCCGTTCCTTGTCGGAGTTGATGGGGCTTGGCCAGGTGGGATAAACCCTGTTTGCCAACACAATATTGTCCAGATCATAATCATCTTGATCCAAATTGCCTTCAACGCCGAAGGAAACCGTATAGGTAACCATATGCTGCCAATTGGCATTATCATAAAAATTGGTCGGCACATTGTTATCAATGGCCGGGGCAAGGTCTTCCTGCCAATAATAATAGGCAACATCTGCCAGGGTATTGGATGCCGTATCCCCATATGGAGCCGGCTTGTCGCCATCAACATTTCCCAGCCCGGGAGATTGACCATTATAGGCCCCATCTGTGAACATAATGGCAAAATTCTGCTGGCATTCACCCGTTGTATCCGCCGATAATGGAGAAACGCTTAACTCGGGTTCTGCCGGTGTTATGGTTTCATTAACATGGTAATACTTGCCTATTTTTTGCAGCCCTTTCCGAATGGGAGTAGAACCGATGGTATGGTCGCCGGGATGGTATTCGAATAATTTGGTCAATAAATCAGCAGTTTTATCGACACCATTCACATTTACCGGAAGTACTTTCTGAATAATCTGGGCATTGATACTCCTAAACCCCACCATAACCCCCTGAAGTTTGGGTATGACATTGGCGATGGCGGCAACAGCTGTTGAGCGTCTTTTCCGATAATAGGAATACCAATTGGCAAAATTTTGTCTTTCCTGGGCATAGGTTCTGCCGGTCTGAACGTCGGCAGGCGGAGCGGAATCAAGGACAAGTTCATTCTCCGCAACCCTGCCATCATTGTCGTTGAGTCGGTAATAAACAATGCTGTTATTGTTAATAATTACCAGGTAGGGTTTGGCCTCGGTTTGTGACCATACATAATAATGGGCATTTTTGATGCTGATCCCATCAATAAGAAAAAATTGAGCGCTTAGATCAAAATAATGGGCTGAATAATACGGGTGGGATCGGGGGTTATCCGGATCTGCATTTCCCATGGTAATCCCGTCTTCATCAGGGAGGGTTGTTGTCCAGGGTTTATATTCAACATTAGGATTATAATAGATGACATTATAACCATACCATTGTGATTTCCAATAATCTTGTTTGCCGGCATCATAAAGAACCTGGGAATTGGTACCACTTGTATAGAGGTTATCGCCGGGATCATCAAAGACATATTCATAATCCGTGTTGCCAACCTCGAAAAGTCCGACAGCTTCATTGGTCATGATTTCCCAATCCATACTGCCGGAATCATCAAGGCCAAACATAAGATTGGGAGCAGATGCCGCCAGTTGTGTATCCAATGGAGTGTCTGAAATACCAATGCATGACAAAGCCGTATCATCTGTTCCATTGCAGTCCTGGTCTATGCCGTCGTCGGTGATTTCAGTGGCACCCGGGTGTATGGATGCATCCGCATCATTGCAATCAACATCTGCCGGATACCCGTCCGAATCATTGTCAATGACGCAGACCGTATCTAAGCCGTCACAATCCTGGTCAATGCCATCACCGCAGTTATCAACTGCCCCCGGGTTTATACCCGCAACACTGTCGTTGCAATCAATGGAAACAATCGATAACAATTCCGATGCAATTTTATATCCGTTTGGTCTTTGACAGGCAATGGTGGTTGTGCCGTCGGAATAATTATCCCCGTCAGAATCCTTATACCAAGTCTGCCCGGGGAACTCTTTAATATCATTGTCATCACAGTCATCCCCATTTTCAACATAACCGGGAGGGAGAACAAAGGCAATAATGGTATTGCCGGGGTCGCCAAAGGTG
>JAHIVS010000366.1 GCA_018816605.1 Pseudomonadota bacterium | reverse complement strand
GACCAGCAGATTATCGGGCTTGGAAAAAAGAAAAGCCTTGAGATTGACGCTTGTTTGCAGTCTGTTGTCAAGCGGGTGACCCGCCATCTGGATGCAACCTTGGGTACCCACCCCGAGGGGATGATTGCAGACCAGCGCTACGGATTCATCCATTCGATTCTCAAACAGAATGTGGTGACCTATGCCCATGACCCAAATCGCCTCCAGCAGTCTGACAAGATTGACCAGGTCGTGACAAACAGGTTTTCAGGTCCTGTGATCATGGTGGCGATTCTCATGGGATTGTATCATTTTACCTTTACCTATGGTGCCATTCCCATGGGATGGTTAGAAGCGTTTTTTGGGTGGCTGGGGTCTGTGGCAGAAGGGGCTCTGCCCGACGGCCTTTTGAAATCCCTGGTGATTTCTGGCATTATTGACGGTGCGGGCGGCGTTTTGGGATTTGTTCCCCTGATCATGTTCATGTTTCTGGGGATCTCTTTTCTGGAAGATTCCGGATACCTGGCCCGGATGGCGTATATGCTGGACCGGGTGTTCAGAATATTCGGACTTCACGGCAGTTCGGTCATGGCCTTTATCGTATCAGGCGGGATTGCCGGCGGCTGTGCGGTTCCGGGTGTCATGGCAACCAGAACACTGAAATCGCCCAAGGAACGGCTGGCAACGCTTTTAACGGTTCCCTTTATGAACTGTGGGGCCAAACTGCCGGTATTTGTGCTGCTGGTGGCGGCTTTTTTCTCTGAAAATAAGGCCCTGGCCATGCTGGCCATCACCCTTGTCTCCTGGGCGGGGGCCCTTTTGGTGGCAAGGCTGCTGCGGTCCACCCTTATCCGGGGCGAGGCCACCCCCTTTGTCATGGAATTGCCCCCCTATCGCCTGCCCACCCTTAAAGGGCTTTTAATTCATACCTGGGAAAGAACCTGGCAATATGTGAAAAAGGCCGGGAGCGTAATTCTTGGAATCTCTATTCTGCTCTGGGCAATGATGACCTTTCCCGGCCTTGATCTGGACCAGAAGCAAGGATTTGAAATGGAGAGAGCCAAGCTTTTCCAGGGCATGACCACAACGGCTCTGGAAGAAATCAAAAGTGCTGACCCTGAGGCTTTATCGGCTGGGGATCTGGCCGTGAAACAGGGTCTTGTCCGGATTGATATGCAAGAGGCCCAGGCCGGGTTAAAAAATTCTTTTGCCGGCCGTATGGGAGTTGGCCTGGAGAAAATTTCAAGATTTGCCGGGTTTGACTGGCGGACCAATATTGCCCTTCTCGGCGGATTTGCCGCCAAAGAGGTCGTGGTCTCAACCCTGGGCACAGCCTATTCTCTGGGTCAAGTAGATCCTGAAGAAACAGGCTCCCTTTCAGAACGCTTGTCCACAGCAGAGGGCTGGGGGCCTTTAACCGCCGTAAGCCTGATCATTTTTACAATTTTTTATGCCCCTTGTTTTGTTACGGTGGTCTGTATTGCAAAGGAAGCAGGGTCCTGGAAGTGGGCGGCATTCTCGGTGATTTTCAACACAACGCTGGCCTTTGGATTGTCGGTGGCAATTTATCAGATCGGTTCGTTGATCATGTCCTGATAGGAAAGAAAGAACAATGGATACCATACTTGTTGGAATTATCGTGGCCATGGCCCTGATTTTTAGCATCAGAAGTGTTATCAAAACCTATAGAGGGCAGGGGGGGTGTAATTGCAGCAGCGGTTGCGCAACCAAAGGAAAAGAAGGTCAGTGCGCCCAGGGGCAGCCTTTTAATATTGTTCATAAAAAATAGATGAATCACTTGTCCGGCAGGGTCCATATCGTTATGGGGGTAAATAAAAATGCTTTCTTATGGTATGGATTTTGCGTTTTTAGGTTGTCAGAACGAAAACGATCATTATAATATAAGGACAAATTTTAAAGTTCACCCTAAGTTTTTTTGCCCATAATTCAAATTCCAATTTTTGAGGTGACATATGACCGATGAGAACGAGCCCATTACGCCTGAAATAGTCAATGACGAAGAAGAAAAAACACAGAGCGGGTTGGTACAGCAAAATGTTAAACCCGACATATTATACCTGGTTCCCATTACAGGCCGCCCCCATCTGCCGGCCCAGGTCCAGCCGTTGATTGTGAACAAAAACCGGTGGGAAGAAACTTTGAGAAAGGCTTCCAGAGATTCAAAAGGTCTTCTGGGCCTTTCCTATTTGAGTGAAGTAAAGGGAAAATATGTGTACAAGGAGGATTTTCCAAAGGTCGGGTGTGTGGTCCGCATGATGAACATTACGGATGTTGAGGGGCATATCCAGTTCATCGCCCAGGGGCTTGAACGGTTTAAGATCAAAAAATTTTTTACCGACAAACCGCCCTTTGCAGTCCAGGTGGAATACTTTGGGAAAATGGAAGAGGATGAAGACAAGTTAAAGGCCTATGCCATTTCCATTATCAGTTCGATTAAAACCCTTTTGTCCTTAAATCCCTTGTACTCAGAGGAACTCAAACAATATCTGGGCCGGTTCAGCCCGGACCAGCCCTCTCCTCTCACCGATTTCGCCGCCGGCATTACCACGGCATCCGGGGATGATCTCCAGGAAATACTGGAGACAGAATCTGTGATTGAGCGGATGAAAAAAGTACTGATGCTGCTCCAAAAAGAGATAGAGATTGCCAAACTCCAGACCAAAATACAAAAAGACCTGAATACCCAGGTGGATGATAACAAACGCAAGTTTTTTTTAAAAGAGCAGCTCAAGGCCATCCAGAAAGAGCTGGGCATGCAAAAGGACGATAAAACGTCTGATGTGGATAAATTCAAGGCCAAATTTGAAAAGCTTCATCCGCCTGAGCATGTGACCAAACGGTTTGATGAGGAGATTGAAAAATTATCCGTTCTGGAGACAGGTTCATCTGAATACGGGGTGACGCGGAATTATCTGGACTGGATCACCTCCTTTCCCTGGGGGGTTTATTCCGAAGACAATATCGATATCAATCGGGCTGAAGAGATTCTGGAGCGGGATCACGCCGGGCTTTCCGATGTAAAGGAGCGGATTATAGAGTTCTTTGCCGCAGGGGTGTATAAAAAAGATATCTCCGGCTCCATTATCCTTTTTGTAGGGCCTCCGGGTGTGGGGAAAACCTCCATTGGGAAATCCATTGCCGAAGCCCTGGGTCGAAAGTTCTATCGGTTTAGCCTGGGCGGCATGCGGGATGAAGCTGAAATTAAAGGCCACAGGAGAACCTATGTGGGCGCCTTGCCCGGTAAAATGGTTCAGGCCCTTAAAGATACCCAGGTGGCAAATCCCGTCATCATGCTGGATGAAGTGGACAAGATAGGCGCTTCCTACCAGGGGGACCCTGCCTCGGCACTGCTGGAAGTTCTGGATCCGGAACAGAATGGCGAGTTCCTCGACCATTATCTGGACCTTCGGGTTGACCTGTCCAAGGTGTTGTTCATCTGTACTGCCAATACCCTGGATACCATTCCCGGCCCCCTTCTGGACCGGATGGACCGGATCAATCTGTCCGGGTATATCACGGCGGAAAAAATGGAGATTGCCAGGAAGCACCTTTGGCCGAAGTTGTTGAAGCGCAATAACCTGAAGTCAAGTATCATTACCATCACCGACCCCACCATCCAATACCTCATCGAGGGGTATGCCAGGGAGGCCGGGGTCAGAGGTCTTGAAAAACTGCTCAACAAGATTATCCGAAAGAGTATTGTCACCATTTTAAAAGAGAAAAAGGAAAAAATCAGGATCAATATCAAATCCCTGGAAGGATATCTGGGATCGCCTTTTTTTTCCAAGGAAAAGCAGATGAAAGGGGTGGGTATCGTTACAGGGCTTGCCTGGACCCAGATGGGAGGCGCCACCCTTTCCATAGAGGCGGTAAAGGTTCACGGGAAGACCTCCGGGTTCAAGATTACGGGCAAGCTCGGGGATGTGATGCAGGAATCTGCCGCCATTGCCCTGTCCCATGTCCGGGCAAACCTCAAGGCCTTCGGCATTGCCGAAGACTATTTTGACGATGCCTTTGTTCACATCCACGTGCCCGAGGGGGCAACTCCCAAAGACGGTCCCAGTGCAGGGGTTACCATTACCACGGCCCTGGTCTCTTTGGGGCTTGGCAAGGCGATCCAGCGGCCCCTTGCCATGACCGGTGAAATCACCCTGACCGGAGATGTGCTGCCCGTGGGTGGAATAAAAGAAAAAATCATTGCTGCCCGGCGTATCGGGATCAATGAGATTATTCTGCCCCATGGGTGTATAAGCGAATTTGAAAAGCTTCCCGGACATATCAAGGAAGGGATTGACTTTCATTTTGCGGAAAAATACAAGGATGTCTTTGAGATCGTTTTTAAAAAATAATTGCCGACAGACCGGAAAGGCCAAAAGAAACAGGTTTCTTTTGGCCTTTCTTGAAGCCGGTAGGCTCTTAAGCTGAGACACAATTCACAGGACAGCGGTTGCTTCTAAAAATTTGATAAGCGCTGATGTCTCATACGGCCGCAAAAATGCGGTCTTGCGTCCTTTTACTCAAAAAGATCCATGACATTCCTTGCCGAGGAATTGGCCTGTGCCTGGGCAAAAGCCTGGGTTTTTCCCAGCAGCTTGATTTTGTTCAGGTTCATTGATTCTTCGGCAAAATCCAGGTCTTTAATTCCAGATGCTGCAGAAATCGTATTGATCATGGCGTTGGAAAGGGTGTTGATGGAAGAAGACAGCTGGTTTGCAATTGAACCCACCTTGGATTTTTGCTGTCCCAGGGTTTCCATGGCGGCATCCGCAAGTTGAATGGCATTTTGGGCGCCTTCTTTGGTGGACACCTCGATATCGCTCAAGGAACCAAGGGTTTCATGGGCCATCTGGCCGGGATCTATTGACCCCAAAGAGATGGTAAGGGTTTCTCTGGCTTCAGTTCCCACCTGGAATTGCCTGTCCATAAAATTGCCGGACAAAAGCGTCTGTCCATTGAATGTGGTGTTCCGGGCAATATCTTTCATGCTTTGAAGGGATTTGCCGATATCCGCCTGGATTGCAAGCCGGCTTTCAGGCGACTGGGCAGCGCTTGCCGCCTGGATGGCTTTGGTACGAATCTCTTGGACAATGTGGGAAGCCTTTTCCAGGGCGCCGTCTGCCACCTGGGTGATGGAGATGGCATCGTTTGAATTTTTTATGGCCTGGCCATATCCCATTGCCTGGCTTTCCAGGGCATTGACGATCGACATGCCCGAGGCATCGTCCGAAGCCTTATTGATTTTTTTGCCCGTGGAAAGGCGTTCAAGGGATCCCAACAATGCCCTATGGCCTTTCAGCAGCTGATTGCTGGAAAAAGTACTTCCGCTGTTGGTATTTGTTTTTAACCCCATATGGCCTCCTTGAATTCTTTTTATTTATCCGTAAACAATATTATGGAAAATCAAAAATAAATCAAGGACTTAGTTTATATCTGCCATCCGTTTATCGGGTTTTTGGCTACAGACAGCAGAGGTTCCCGGATTTAAATTGCCCCCCACCTTGTCTGGGCCTGAATTCTGCGGTGGTTATATCAAGGCCCGTATGTTTTGCCAGGCGGATTCCGGGATCTGGGCACCCATCACCTGGCAGACCTCGTATCCGCAAGCAGATCCGAGTCGTCCGCTTTTTTCAACGCAAAATCCATTGGCAATGCCGAATAGAAATCCTGCGGCCCAGAGATCCCCGGCACCGGTTGTATCCTTTGGTTCATTTCCGGAGACGGGTTCAATCCGGGTGACCTTACCGTTAAAGCAGACATGGCTTCCCCGCTTCCCCACCTTTAAAACCGCATAGGTAACATCCCGGGACAATATTTCCATGGCCCGGGCTTCATCTTCAAAACCCGTGTATGCTTTTGCCTCGTCCTCATTGGCAATGAGAATATCCACATATTTTTTGACAATATCGCCTAAAAGGGCTTTTGAGGCATTGACCACCTCAAAACTGGCAAGGTCCAGGGCGACGAGGGTGCCGGCGGCTCTGGCCGCTTTCACCGAGGCCATCATCAGGTCCGGATTGAACAGCAGGTAGCCTTCAATCACACTGATGGCGGTTTCTTCAAACAAAGCGGGTGTGATCCTGGACGGATCCAATTCTGTGGAGGCCCCCAGGAAAGTGAACATGGAACGCTGGGCATCCGGGGTGATAATCGACAAGACCTTGCCCGTGGGAGAAGCGGATATGGAAAGTCTGGGTTCCACATGGCAGGAGCGAATTTTTGATTCAAAGGTTTTTCCATAGGAGTCGTCCCCCCGCCGGCCGATAAACCGGGCTTCTCCTCCCAGGTTTCCCACACCGACGATGGTGTTGCAGGCTGCGCCTCCGGGGACAATGACAGGGGACTGGGCGGTTTTGGACAGGATCCGCTCAATGTCATGGTCCTGCACAAGGGTCATTCCTCCCTTTGTTTTACCAAGCCCCTGTAAAAAAGCATCGGTTTCATTGATGAGTACATCCACAAGTGCGGACCCGATTCCGGTAATGCGTTTTGCTTTTGCCATGGTGTTTCTCCCTAAATATTTTTTAATTTGCCTGGGGCTTTCTTTTATCATGGTATTGGCCAGAATCATAAAAGCTGACACCCAATTGTCAAGGGAAATCTGGTATTTTATTCAAATATGAACATATCTTGATATATTTTTGGGGCGCCATTGACAAATGAAGCATAAAAAATATATTAAAGTCTTAAGGAAATCTTAAACTGGTTTTATATGGGAACGGCACCATCCAAAAAAACCAAAGTATCATCAAATAAAAGGAGTTTGGAATGTCAGAAAAAAAATCATCCTTGTTTACCTCTGAATCCGTTACAGAAGGTCATCCCGATAAAGTTGCAGATGCAATATCCGACAGCATTTTAGATGCCATCATGGCCGAAGACAAAAAATGTAGGGTTGCCTGCGAAACGCTGGTGACCACAGGGCTTGCCATGGTTGCCGGTGAAATCACCACAGATTGCTATGTGGATATCCCCGCAGTGGTTCGAAATACCATTAAAGAGATTGGATACAATTCATCCAACATGGGGTTTGACTGGCAGACCTGTTCGGTTATTACCAGTATTGACCAGCAGTCAGCCGATATTGCCCAGGGGGTTGATGAGGGTGCTGGCCTTTATAAAGAGCAGGGAGCCGGTGACCAGGGATTGATGTTTGGCTTTGCCACCAATGAAACCGAAGAACTCATGCCCATGCCCATTATTTATGCCCATCGGCTCACCAAACGTCTGGCCCAGGTCCGGAAAAACGGTGCCCTTGATTTTTTAAGACCTGACGGCAAGTCCCAGGTAACCATTGAGTATGTGGATGGAAAACCCATGAGGGTTGACACCGTTGTCGTTTCCACCCAGCATTCTCCGGATGTCTCCTATGACGACCTGAAGGCTGCCGTGATTAAAGAGGTTATCAAAAAAGTGATTCCTGGAAATATGATGGACGGGGATACCCGGTTTTTCATTAACCCCACCGGCCGCTTTGTCGTGGGGGGCCCTATGGGTGACTGCGGGGTGACAGGACGTAAAATCATCGTGGACACCTATGGCGGACAGGGCAGCCATGGGGGCGGGTGTTTTTCCGGAAAAGATCCTTCAAAGGTGGATAGATCCGCTTCTTATATGGGCCGATATGTGGCCAAAAATATAGTGGCAGCAGGCCTTGCAGACAAGTGCGAAATCCAGGTGGCCTATGCCATAGGCGTTGCCGAGCCGGTCTCCCTGCTGGTGGATTTCATGGGAACCGGTAAGATTTCAGAATCCCGTGCCGTTGAAATTGTAAAAGAGGTCTTTGACATGAGACCGGCTGCCATCATCAAAGAACTGGATCTGTTGCGCCCCATTTATAGAAAAACTTCTTCCTATGGGCATTTTGGCAGAAAAGACCCGGATTTTTATTGGGAAAGAACCATCAGAGCGGACCAGATTAGAAATCTGGCCGGCTTATAAGCGCTTATCCTTGTGACCAATACCAATGCCGCCCGGACCTGAAAAGCCGTTACCAAGGGATGGGCGGTTTTTTTGGTTTTTGGGATTGACCCGGGATGATAAAACCTGTATCCTGTCTCCATTGATACAAATCAACATAGCTTGATATGATCATACAAAACAGAAAACACTATCTGAAAAATACAGAGAAAAAGGAGTACCCCATGGAAAGCAAAGATCCCCGTTTCATTGATCTTGATCTGAATTTGAAATACAAGGTCAAAGACATCGGGCTTGCCGAAGACGGCCACAAGGACATGCAATTGTCTGAAAAAGAAATGCCGGGCCTTATGGCCATCCGTGAAAAATACGGCCCCCAAAAACCCCTTGCAGGACTGAAAATCATGGGCAGTCTCCATATGACCATCCAGACCGCCATGCTCATCGACACCCTCTATGAACTGGGGGCTGATATCCGCTGGGCAACCTGTAATATTTTTTCCACCCAGGACCATGCGGCGGCTGCCATTGCCCAGAAAGGTTCGGCAGCTGTTTTTGCATGGAAGGGTGAAACCATGGAAGAGTTCTGGTGGTGCACGGAACAGGCCCTGATATGGCCCGACGGCACAGGCCCGGATCTGATTGTCGACGATGGGGGGGATGCCACCCTGTTTGTCCACCAGGGGGTCAAGGTGGAGAAAGATCCGTCTGTATTGAATAATGCGACCCACAGCGTGGATGAACGCTGTCTCATGGAACGTCTCCGGGTAAGCTTTGGCCAGGACAATCAGAAATGGACCCGGATTGCCAAGAAAATCAGGGGTGTTTCCGAGGAGACCACCACCGGCGTTCACAGGCTTTACCAGTTGGCCGGCAAAAATGAGCTGCTTTTTCCGGCCATCAATGTAAATGACTCGGTTACCAAATCAAAATTTGATAACCTGTACGGATGCCGTGAGTCTTTGGCCGATGGTATCAAACGGGCCACAGATGTGATGCTCGCAGGGAAAACCGTTGTTGTGGCCGGATACGGGGATGTGGGCAAAGGCTGTGCCGCATCCATGAAAGGGTATGGTGCCATTGTCCTGGTGACGGAGATCGATCCCATCTGTGCTCTCCAGGCTGCCATGGAAGGGTTTGAAGTCGTTACCATGGACGCTGCCGCAACCCGGGGGGATATTTTCGTGACGGCCACGGGCAATTACCATGTGATAACGGGCAGGCATATAGAACAGATGAAGGATGAGTCTATCATCTGCAATATCGGGCACTTTGACAATGAGATAGAAATGAGCTATCTGGACAACCATCCCAAGGCGGTAAAACTCAATATTAAGCCCCAGGTGGACAAATGGACCCTTGAATCGGGCCGTTCGGTGATTGTACTGGCAGAAGGCCGGCTGGTAAACCTGGGATGTGCCACGGGTCACCCCAGTTTTGTGATGAGCAATAGTTTTTCCAACCAGACCCTGGCCCAGATAAAACTGGCCCATGAAAAACTGGAAAACAAGGTGTATACGCTGCCCAAGGAACTGGACGAAGAGGTGGCACGCCTCCATTTGAAAAATCTGTCCGTAACCCTTACCACACTAACCCAGGAGCAGTCCGATTATCTCGGGATTCCCGTGAACGGACCCTATAAATCAGATCACTATAGATATTAAAACCCTATTATCCCAGCCTTCGGAGTTGGCTGATTCAAATTGGGGCCAGGCTTTCTTTATTGCATTTTGTTCAGTCTGATACTGAAATATTGATCAAAGGCACAATAGAAAAAGCCTGACCTGTTTCTGCAAAGCCGAACTCCGAAAGTTAAGATATTATATATTATGTCACAGGGCCGGGTTTTTGTGTTCCGTTATTTTTTTATGGTGTCCTCGGGATTGATATTGATATGTTTTTTTAAGGACACTTCCAGATGGAAATCCACCTGGCGCTCAAGATGGGAAATGGTTTTTCCGAATTCTTCAACCAGTTTTTCAGCCAAGGGCGTCAGCTTAGATCCGCCGCCTTTGGTGCCGCCCACTGTTTTTATCAGCAGTTTTTCTCCAAGCCGGTCCTCTGTGGCTTTAATCCGGCCCCACAGCCCCCTGTAGCCCATTTTTAATTCTGCGGCAGCCGCCTGTAGCGACCCTTTCTCCTTGATGAGGCTTAAGATCCGATAGCGCCCAAGGCCGAATACGACATTCCCCTGATCATCTTCTATCCATATTTTTGAACGGGAATGAAAAATAGGTGATGTCATATGCGTAATCCCTGTTTTTAATTGTTGGCAGGGCCCAAGCATACGCAATTTGTTTTTTTATGGCAATACAATTATAAAAGCCGCCCAAAGACCTGGGGAAGGTGTCTTGTTTGGGCGGCTTTTTTTATGGGTCAGGCAATCTTTTCAATCTGAACGGCGCAGGCCTTGTATTCTGAGGTCAGGGTAAAGGGGTCCAGGGCGGAATGGGTCAGCCAGTTGGCATTGCCTTGGGTAAAATGAAAGGCCATCCACACCATCCCCTTGGGCACTTCCGGGGTAATATTGGCTTTTACACAGACCTGCCCCGCCGGGATCGGACCCGAATCCGTTCCCAGGGACCTATCCCCAATCGCCGGGCATCTTCCTGTGAGATATCGGCGGTTTCTTTTCCCAGCAGGTCATTTAAACCGTCGCACCGGCCGGTTTGGGTCCGTGTATGGTAATGATAGAGCCTTCTTCCCGTGCTCAGGACAAAGGGATAGTCATCATCGGCCACTTCTGCCGGCGGGGTCCACTGGGCCGGCATGAACACCCCCTTGCCGTGGGTGAAATTTCCATTTCGGTACAGGATGGGTGTGCCCGGATGATCCAGGGTCGGGCAGGGCCATTGGAGACCGTCCTGTTCGATCCTGTCAAACTTGATTCCCCCCAGAGACGGGGCCAGGACGCTGACTTCATTGTCCCATATTTCCCGGGCGCAAGAAGGTTCCCAGTTATGCCCGAACCGTTTGGCAATTTGTTTGAAAATCCACCAATTGGGTTTGGCAAGCCCTGGCGGTGTTTTGACCCCACGGACCCGGTTAACCCTGCGTTCGCTGTTGGTAAAGGTGCCGTTGTTTTCGCTCCAGGCGGCTGCTGGCAGTACCACATGGGCAAACCGGGTGGTTTCGGTCAAAAACAGATCCTGGCACACAATAAATTCTCCGGCTGCAAGTTCTTTTGCCACTTTGTTCATGTCCGGCTCGGTGTTGGCAAGGTTTTCCCCGAATATATAAAAGCCCCTGACTTTTTTAAATGAGGCGGGCGCCTTTTTGGACGGCATTTTTGACATAGGTTGCCGCAACCGGATGGGCTTGTGTCATATTGGATCCGATCACCACAATCATTTTTGCCTTGGAAAACTCTGAAAAGGAGTTGGTCATGGCACCTGAACCAAACGTGGTCGCCAGTCCGGCAACCGTAGGGGCATGTCAGGTGCGGGCGCAATGATCTATATTGTTGGTCTTGAAAACAGCCCGGAAAAGCGTTTGCATCTGATAGGAGTCTTCGTTGATGCTTCTGGCGCAGGAAACCCCTGCCAGGGCATTGGGTCCGCTTTCCTCGATAATGGTCTTGAATTTTTTTGCCACAAGGTCCAGGGCTTCATCCCAGGAGGCTTCTCTGAAAGCGTTGTTTTCCTTGATTTACGGCGTGGTCAGTCTTTCGTCGGAATAAATAAAATCAAACCCAAACCGTCCCTTTACACAAAGGCGCCCTTGGTTGGGGGCACCCTTTTTCACCCCTGTTACCTTGAGAATTTTTTCTTCCTTGACATGGAGCCATTGCTGGCAGCCACCCCCCGGGGGGATTCGCTCAGAATCTCCATGCCGGCTTTTGCTTTTGTGGTACAGGATACGACCAGGTCTTCTTCTCTTTTTATCTCAACCACACACATATTGCAGGATCCTTTGGAACCACCGGTGTCAAGATGACAAAGGGTCGGAATCCTGATTTTATTTTGCTTGGCCACATCAAGGATGGTCTGACCGGTTTGAAATGTGCATTGCCGGTTGTTGAAAATGATACTAGGGTTCATCTTGGATATCTCCTTCCATCTTTATGCCTCATTTGACATAACGATCTTTAATAGTATGGGGTATTTTATTTGTCAAGTGGCCAGTTGTTGCATGTGGAGACCTTTATATATCCGTGATCCGGAAGGCTGCAGGATGGACAGTTTATGGGAGGCAGGGTGAAAATTTAAAAAATTGAATTTGGTAATATTTTGATATGAGTTGTTAATTCATAAGGTTAGGTTTTGGTTTGCCGGATCCCAATTCAGCGAGTTCAAAAAAATAAACTTTTCAAGGGGTCGCTGCCGGTTATTGGGGCACCCAAGGGGGCGGCGGCAGGTGAAGGTAAAATTAAATAGTGTAAAAAGGTCTTTAAAAACAGATGGGTTATGATCTGTATGAAATTATTTTATGGGCGTGGCATGGCCGTTGCATTAAAATAAATCACTAAATAAATAATAAATTTTTTCATCTTTATTCCTTTTCTGGAAGAGGCTGCCGGGTAACAACTTGGCAGCCTTTTTCAGTTTTGGAAGACCAAACAATTCTCCAGGCGCCGTTCAATTTCCGAAGTAACCAGGTTGTATGAAACAGAATCCATGTCCTGGTAGCGTGTTTTAAACTCCAATGCCATAATGGGCGCCGGCAGATAGGCAATCTCCGGCATAAAAGCATCCTCGAGCAGAACCACCTGCATTCGCTGCTGTAATTGCCGGGCCCGGTTTTGCCCGGCAATGGCCATCTCCCCGATTTTTACTCCGGCCTTGTCTGCGGCAAGGTCTGAAAAGCTGAATCCGGAACCATTCTTTGCATCATCCATCTCCTTGGCAAGCCCGATGAAATTGGCAAGTCTGCCCGAGGTTGAAACCGTCAGGGCTGCAGAAACCAGAAAATGCTGGGCCAGATCCTCTCTGTTGCGGAGAAGGAGTTTTGTGGGGGAAAGATCGGCAATTTTATCTTCAAGTGCCGGATCGATGACCGCTTCCAGGCGCTGGCCGCTGACCCAAAGCGCCAATACCTGGAAAAGGGCTTTGTTCTCCTGGACAGGGGTGTTAGATATCTTTGATTGTTCGGAGGCAAAGGCAAACATGGGCTGCAACAGGGTAACAAGGGGGGTCGGCCTGCCAAGGGCCTGATGGGAAAGTCTGGCCAGTTCGTTGTGGTATCTCACCAGCCGTGCCTGGTGGTCCGGCGGGACAAGCTCTTTTTTGATTTGGGCTTTCAGATTTTCGGCTGCCATAGGATTCAATTCATACCGAACCATTGGGGGAATGCCGTTAATATAAATCTGTTTTATCCCCTTACGGGTTTTGTAAAGGTTTTCATAGGGGCCCAGGTGCAGGAAAAACTGGTGAAGACCTGCCAGCAAAGGTTTGGCAATGGGCTCTGGTATGGCAATTTGTCCGATTCTAATGGTGTGAATCCCAAGAATACCGCCCCTTTCCTTCACCATCACAGACAAGTTGATACAGTTTCCCAAAAAATTTTCAGGTATTTTTATGGTGGCAACGGCAGTTAACAAACCGGGAGACAGCTTTACCCGGGAGACAAAATTTGGAATGCCCATTGCCTTTGAAACGCCATATTCCAACAATAAAGAAAGATCCGCCTCGGAAAGGGCCATGGTTTTTCCAGGGCTTTTTCCATGCGTGTCAAATCTGTGTTCCTGGATAATTCTTTTGACCTGTTGGATCTTGTTTTGGGAAAGATCCGTTTCGGGAAGAACACGGGGATACCTTTCTATGGCGAGTATGGCAAAGGCAGCCGGCAACAGAAGGGCACTTACAAAAAACAAAAAAAAGAATCGGTTAAAAAGTGTTTTCATTTTGTGATCTGCTTTAGGGACCGGATAATTTCATCGTTTTCAGGAAAGCGGTTTTCCTGGTGTTTTGAAAAAACAAGCCTGCCATCGGCCACAATATCATACACACCATTGGATCCGGGAATCAGTTTTGGCAAGTAGCCCAGTTTTTGTTTCAGGATGTCTGCCAGACCGGCAGCCCGTGGCTGATAATTTCAGATGGAACAATAGGTGATTTTGATATCCATTTTCTTTGCCTTCTAAAATAGTGGAATGGGGAGTAGCTGATCCGAACCCTTATGTAACAATTTTTTTAGGATAGTTCAAATTAAATGGGATTTGTCCGGGTCCTCTTAATTTTAACGCAAAAAGACTCGACAAGCATCACAGAATGGTTTTTAATGCATGGGGTTAGGCGTTCTTTGGTATTGAATTTTGCGCGGTCCGGTCGTGGAATAATGATAAAACGCAAAAATGTCTGACCCAGAACAGCCGGGCCGCGGTTTAAACGCTGAGAAAATGAAAAAACACTTAACAAGGAGTTCCCATGCACTTCCATATGCCTGTAAAACTTTATTTTGGTCCTGGAGAGATTCAAAATCTGACCCGGATACTCTCCCATGAGCTAAAGGTGAAAAATCCGATTATCGTTACCGATAAAGGCATTGCGGATTCAGGTCTGCTGGGGATAGTGACCGAAATGCTCCCGGGGATACGGGTTTTTGATGCCATTGAGGCAAATCCGAAATCCGATACCATTAATGCCATTGCCCAAGAGTTGCGCCAGATAAAACCGGATTTGATCATCGGCCTTGGTGGGGGAAGCCCCCTGGATGCCGGCAAAGCCCTGGCGCTTTTGGCAACCAATGCGGGAAAAATTGAGGATTACGAGGGCCGTGAAAAATATATCAAGGACCCCCTGCCGTTTCTGGCCATTCCCACCACCTGCGGGACGGGCAGTGAGGTGACCTGGGTATCGGTGATCACCGATGTGACCCGGAAATTTAAAATGAGCATAAAGGGACCCAAATTGTACCCGGTTGTTTCCATTGTGGACCCGGACCTGCTCAAAACCCTGCCCAAAGCCATGATTGCCGCAACCGGTCTGGATGCCCTGACCCATGCTGTTGAGGCCTATTTGTCCAAGCCTGCCACGCCCATAACCGATAGGAATGCCCTGGCGGCTGTGCAATTGATTCTGGGTGCCGTGGAAGGCGCTTTTACAGATATTGAAAACAACCATTGCGACCGGGAAAGCCTGATGTATGGGTCTACCATTGCAGGCTTTGCCTTTGGCAATTCCGATGTGACCGCGGTTCACTGTATTTCCGAATCCATCGGGGCCCTTTATGATGTGCCCCATGGGGTGGCCAATTCCATTTTTCTGCCCCATGTGCTGGCCTATAATCTAGTGGCCTGTGTGGAGAAAATGGCAGATCTTGCCCGGAAAACGGGGTTTTCAGCTGTGGATGACAGGAACGCCGCCAAATTGTTCATCACCCATATAACACAACTTTCTAGGCGGCTGGGGATACCCGCGTTCAAAGACCTGAACATTCCCAGAAATCAGTTTGAGACCATAGCAGACATGTCTTTTCGCAACAATTCAAATAGCTCCAACCCAAGGCCCCTGGTGCAAAAGGATTATTTGAAAATACTGGAAGCGGCATTTTCCAATGGCAAGGAGTGTTGTGGTGGAATTTAATCCTTGTATGAAGCACCAGCTCATCCGGAAAATTGCCAGGGAGTTTTCCGAAAATGAGATCAAGCCACAGGTTGCAGAACTGGACAGGGATGCAAGGTTTCCCCATGACATTGTTGAAAAAATGAAACCCCTGAACTTTTTCGGGCTCCAGGTTCCCAAACACCTTGGCGGTGCCGGGCTGGATTCTATCAGTTATGCCATTGTCGTGGAAGAAGTGTCCCGGGTGTCGGCCGCACTGGGGCTTTGTGTGACCGTTCACAACAGTGTGGGTATCTTTCCCATCTTGAAATTTGGCAATCCGGAACAGATTGAACGCTTTGTCCCGGCCATGGCCGCTGGCGACTCCATCGGTGCCTTCTGCCTGACCGAAGCCAATGCCGGATCCGATGCCGGGGGGGTGGAAACAACAGCCAGAAAAATCCAGGACGGGTATCTCATCAACGGGACCAAAATTTTTGTGACCAATGGGGGGGTAGCCGGCACCATACTGGTTTTTGCAGTGACAGAAGACGATCAAAAATCTGCCAACGTCTTTATCGTGGAAAAGGACCGTCCCGGATTTTTGGTGGGAGAAATAGAAGACCTCTGCGGCATGCGGGCCAACCCTGTTTCTTCTCTTTTCTTTGAAGATTGCAAGGTGCCCGGAAAAAATCTGTTGGGCAAATCGGGCCAGGGATTAAAGATCGGGCTTACCGGTCTTGACACGGGGCGTATCGGTATTGCAGCCCAGGCCCTTGGCATTGCCCAGGCTGCGTTTGAAGATTCCGTGGCCTATGCCAAAGAACGCCAGCAGTTTAACCAACCCATTTCCCGGTTCCAGACCATCCAGAACTATCTGGCAGACATGGCAACCCAGATTGATGCAGCAAGGCTTTTGGTCTATCGGGCAGCCGATTATAAGGACAGGAACCTTCCTTTTTCCGCCCAGGCCTCCATGGCCAAGCTTTATTGCAGCGACACGGCAAGAAAGGTCACGGATATGGCGGTTCAGATCCACGGCGGCTATGGGTACAGCAAGGAATATGATGTGGAACGGTATTTCAGGGATGCCAAGGTGACCCAGATTTATGAGGGTACAAGCGAGGTACAGCGAATGGTCATCGCAAAAAATATTCTGACCCAACCCAGCTAATCCCAGGACAATTAGGTAAAAACAATGAAAATATTTAAGATACTTGTATGTATAAAACAGGTGCCCATGGTTTCGGAACTTCCCTGGGATGCCAAAACAGGCACTCTGAAGCGGGAACTGGCCCAGGGCATGATGGACCCTTCCTCAAGACGGGCCCTTGAGGCCGGCCTTCAGATAAAGGAAAACCGGGCGGAGCTGGGGGAAAAAACCCAGATAACCGTGCTGTCCATGGGGCCTGCCATGGCCATGGAAACCCTTTACCAGGCCAAATCCCTGGGAGCGGATAAGGGAATCTTGCTTTCCGACCGGGCCATGGCAGGGGCCGACACTTTTTTGACCTCGTTTATTCTTGCCAGGTTTATAAAACAAGAAGTTCCGGATGTGGATCTGGTGCTCTGCGGTTCCCAGACCAGCGACAGTGAAACCGGGCAGGTGGGACCCCAGCTGGCAGAGGAATTGTCCATCCCGGCCATAGGGTATGCCGCTGATATCCAATTGCAGGGACACAAGGTTCGGGTCCAGCGTCATGTGGATGATTTTTTTGAAGTGCTTGAGATGGACCTTCCCGGCCTTGTGACCATTGACCAAGCCGCCTACACCCCCCGGTATGCAGCCTTCGGCGGGGTACAGGATGCCTTCGGGACGACAGATATCATCCGGGTGGATGCAAAAAGCCTGGGACTTGATGAAAATTTTAACGCGGTAAAGGATTCTCCCACCCGGATTGTGGATGTCTATTCCCCCACCACCCGAAAAGAAAACAGGGTATTTAAAGGGACGGCCAAAGCGGTTGTGGATCAGCTTTTTGAGGATTATGGGAAAATTATCAGCAGCGCCATGGGCAAGGACCTGAAGGGCCAGGGGGAGAAAATATGACAACAGCAACTGATATCTGGGTATTGGGCGATTACCGGAACTATTTCCAAAGCCGGGTCACCCTCCAGATCCTTGCCCGGGCCACCCATCTTGCCGCAAGCACAGGGGGAAAAGTGTGTGCCGTGGTATTCGGCCATGGGATGGACGAATATGTGGGGGAGTATATTGCCCATGGGGCCAAAAAGGTTTATGTAGTGGATGATCCGGCATTAAAGACCTATGCTGTTGAAACCTATTCATTTCTCATGACCCGGCTGGTGGAAAAATTTAAACCGGCAACCCTTTTGGTGGGGGCCACCCGGTTTGGCCAGGAGATTGCCCCACGGGTGGCAAAACAATTGAAAACCGGGCTGACAGCCGATTGCATTGACCTTGAAATCGATCCCAAGGGCCGTCTGGTTCAGATTGCCCCTTCCTTTGGGGGAAATTTGATCGCCCGGATCATCACGCCTCATAAAAGACCCCAGATGGCCACCATCCGTCCCGGAACCTTCCAGGAACTGGCCCATGACGACACGGCCAAAGGCCAGATCATCCGTCTTGCGTTGCCGACAGATATGCCCACAGAAAAAATTCGGTGTATTTCCTCTGAGTACAAACCCTCCAAGGCCAAGGGGATCGAAAAGGCCGATATTGTGATCACCGGTGGCAGAGGAATGGGCAGCAAAGGTAAATTTAAAAAATTGTTTGAGTTGGCCGCCCTCATGAACGGGGAAGTGGGTGCAACCCGGCCCGTGGTGTATGCCAACTGGATCGGCCATGACGCCCTTGTGGGCCAGGCCGGAAAAGCGATTAAACCCAAGGTTCTTTTTGCCTTCGGAATCAGCGGGGCCATCCAGCATACGGCTGCCATTGCGGATGCCAACTTTATTGTGGCCATCAATAAAAATCCCAACGCCACCATGATGCGAATGGCAGATGTGGCCATTGTCGCAGATGCCAACCAGGTGTGTTCCGGGATTATCCGGGCCATAAAAGAAAATATCAGAGATTGAGCCGATTGTTCGGATAAAAGGAAAAAAATATGCATGCATTTGACAGGGATATCGGGTTTGTTCAGACATCAGACAATGTGTTGACTACCATTATGTCAGATCAATGGTCCATTAATCATGTGCCCAACGGCGGATATATTATGGCCATGGTGACCCGGGCCATGCTGGGGGATGATAAAAAGCTTGTTGCCTGTATTGCCACGGCAAACTATATGGAGCGGTGCGACCCTGCACCGGCTCAAATCTTTGTGGAAACCATTGGTGAATCCAGGCATTTTATCCGGAAGCAGGCCCGGCTTGTCCAGGAAAACAAAGAGAGAATTCGGGCCATGGCAACTTTTATAAAGCCCGGGGATACGCCTCTGCCCCATCACTATGAAAAAGAACCTGAACAGATGGCCCCGCCGGATCTGTGCTTGAAAGTCCCGTCCATGGGGGGCGGATATTCCCTCTTTGACCAGGTGGACATGCGCCTGGATCCAGGGTGTGCCGGGTGGACAAGTGGAACACTGACGGACAGATCCGTTCAGAAAGGATGGATCCGGTTTAAGGAAAAACGTGAAATTGATGTGCCGGCCATTACTTTTTTTGCCGATTGTTTCCCCCCTTGTATTTTTGCCAGCCGGGGCATGCTTGCCTGGGTTCCCACCATTGAATACTCCGTGAATGTAAGGCAATTGCCCAAGGCGGGCTGGCTCCGGGGGATTTTTACCACCCGGTTCATATCCAGCGGTCTGGTGGAAGAAGACGGAGAAATTTGGGACGAAGCAGGGAGTTTGGTTGCCATTTCCCGGCAGATTGCCAAATATCATCCTCCCCTGAACTAGCGGGCGGAAACGGACCCAGGTCAGATTTTTGTAAGGCCTTGGTATCGGATCTGGCATAAAAAAAGACAGCCACCCTGGCAAGGGGCGGCTGCCTTTTTTTGGAGGCAAAACAAATAATACATTAAGGAGGGCTGTTTGTCTATCCTGCTACGTCAACCCCAGCGTCACATCCGATGGAGTCGGCGGTTTCACATTCAAAGTTAAATTGTCTTGTGTCAACATGTCCAATTTCTCTTTCTTCGTCACTTTCAATATAGTTGCTGCTGCTCTTATATTCGCTCATTGTAATATCCTTATCTTTGAGTTTGGGTCATTCTTTTTTTGTGCTGCTAAACAATCCTGATTTTGATTGTCCGTTGCGTTAAACATACTATGGACATAAAACTATAAGTTGTCAAGGAAAAAGTTTATTACTCCTAACTTTTTATGGAGAACGAAATTGAAACCCGGTGCCTGAAAAAAGCCTGAATTCTTCTTGACTTGTCCTTTCCCGAATTTTATAAATGAATGACTATCCATCAAGTGTCATAATTGTCCTGCCTTCGCGCGCTCAGAAGGCCGGGCAGAGAAAAAGTATTTCCTTGAAATTCCATGAAGAACCCTTAGACTTTAGGGATAAGGCAACCAACCATAACCAACAAAAGGTGATTTCATGACAGAAATGATTTTTGAGTTTTTGAGCAAGGTCGGTTTCACACATCCGCTCCATCCTGCCCTGACCCATATTCCCATGGGAATGGTTATGGGAGCGGTTGTATTCAGGCTCGCTTCTTTTTTACCCAGACTGAAGTTTTTGGCAAAAACAGGGTATCATTGCGTTATTCTGGGGCTTTTGGGAATAGCACCGACCGCTTTTACAGGATACCTGGACTGGCAGCATCGGTATGCGGGCGCATGGGAGTTTTTAATCATCTTGAAGATGGTGCTGGCAAGTATCCTGACCGTTGTCCTGGTCTCCATTGCGTTTATGGATGACCCCGAGAACCCCAAACTGGACAAAAAAACCGGATTTTATATTTTGATCGTTCTGCTGGCCATTGGTCTTGGCTTTTCAGGCGGTGAACTGCAATACGGATAAAGGAGTATGATAATGATGAAAAAAAGTGTTTTAATCTGGGCGGCTGTGTCGATTCTTTTTTCCGGCCATGCCTTTGCGATGGATTACCAGCATAAGTTGGAAGCTTCCGACATGACGGTATTCTGGACCATTGACCAGGACAAGATCCATGTGAAACTGACGGCCAAGACAACCGGTTGGGTTGCCATTGGCTTTGATCCGGAAACTGCCATGCAGGGGGCCGATATTATCATTGGTGCCGTGAAAAATGACAAGGTCAAGATTGAAGATCACTATGGGGATCGGAAAAGGGGACATGCTTCGGATGAGAAACTGGGGGGGAAAAACAATGTGCTCAACCCGGCCGGTGAAGAAGCAGACGGGATAACCACGATTTCTTTTTCCCTGGCTCTGGACACGAAAGAAGAGTGGGACAAGCCCATTGTCCCTGAAAAAATGAGCCGGGTGATGATTGCCTACGGAGCCGGCCGGGATTCCTTTAACGATCGGCATGCCTTCCGGTCTGTCTACGATATCAATTACGCGACCGGTGAAACAAAGAAAATAAAATGATGAAGCTAGCGTCTGTATTTTTGCTCTGCTTCCTGCTGGCCCTTGGAAGGCCGCCGGCAGGAAGTGCGGCAGATCATGGGGCAGATCATAAAGATCACGCTCCTGAAATCATGGGGTCTGATTCCCGGGATCCAAAGGATCAAAAACCCATGGCAATGGAACATGACCACTCGCAAATGGTTATGGATGCCCAAAAGGAAGAACCCGCCCTGGTCGATCAGGTCAAACTGGAAGAACGATTGGGAGAGGTCATTGATTTTAGTGCCTCCTTTGTGGATGAGAACAACCGTCCTGTGGATCTTAAAACCCTTTTTGGCAAACCGGTTCTGCTGTTGCCCGTATATTTCATGTGTACCTCGGTGTGCAATTTTCTCCAGGCAGAGCTTGCCAACGTATTGAACCTTGTGGGCCAGATTCCGGGGACAGATTTTAATATCATCACGGTCAGTTTTGCAGACGATGAAGATGCAAGCCATGCCAGAACCTCCAAGCGAAACTATGCCAATCTGCTCAAACGCCAATTTCCCATGGAAAATTGGGTCTACCTGACCTCGGACAATGAAAATATCCGTAAACTGACCGACTCCCTGGGATATTATTTTATCAAGAAGAAAGACCATTTTTATATCCACCCCAGTGCCATGGTCGTCCTGGCAAAAGACGGCAAGATCATCCGGTATCTTTACGGACCTTCCTTTCTTCCCTTTGATGTGGGAATGGCATTAAATGAAGCCCAGAAAGGTGATCCGGGCATTTCCATCAAAAGGGGGGTCCTCTCCTTTTGCTTTGACTATGATCCGGAGAACAAAACCTATGTGTTTAAAATGTTTCGGATCACGGGAACAGCTATCCTGATTCTTTTGGCGGGATTTATTCTATTCCTGATCTATCCGTCCAAAAAAAACCGGAAGAGAAGAAGTTACACACCTTGATACCCGGTGGTCCGGTAGTGTCCTTGAATTTTTATCCTATGACCCCAAGCTTTGCGAGGCTGTAATGGATGTTGTGAAATCATTTTTTGAAACCCCTTCGCCGGCACGCTATACGGGCATTGGGTCCTGGCTTTTGACCACAGACCATAAACGCATCGGGCTGATGTATTTGGCGGCCATTCTTTTCTGGTTCCTTCTGGCGGTACTCATCGGCGGGCTTATCCGGTTTGAACTGATGTTTCCGGGCGAGACCCTTTTAAGTGCAAAATTGTACAACTCCGCTTTTACCCTCCACGGGGTGATCATGATTTTTCTGTTCATCATTCCGGCCCTGCCGGCGGTGTTCGGAAATTTCTTTTTGCCCATTCAGATCGGAACCGATGATGTGTTTTTCCCCAAACTAAATCTTTTGTCCTGGTATTTATACATGCTGGGCGGTGTGATTGCCATTCTTTCCCTTTTTTCCGACGGATTCCCGGACACCGGCTGGACCTTTTACGTGCCCTTTTCCATTTCCACCAACACCAATGTGTCCACGGCGGTTTTTGCCGCCTTTGTTCTGGGATTTGCCTCCATGCTGACGGGTCTAAATTTTATTACCACCATCCACAGGATGCGCCATCCCAAGATGGGCTGGATGCAGATGCCCTTGTTCGCCTGGAGCCTTTATGCCACCTCCTGGGTGCAATTGCTGGCAACCCCCATCGTCTCCATCACCCTGGTGCTGGTGATGGTCGAACGGTATTTCAATGTGGGGCTTTTTGATCCGGCCAAGGGCGGAGATCCCATCCTGTATCAGCATTTGTTCTGGATGTATTCCCATCCGGCAGTCTATATCATGATTTTGCCGGGCATGGGGGTGATCTCCGAGATTATTCCTGTGTTTGCCAGAAAATCCATTTTCGGGTACAAGGCCATTGTCGTTTCTTCCATGGCCATTGCCGTGGCAGGCTCTCTGGTCTGGGCCCATCACATGTATACCAGCGGCATGAGCGACACGGCCGTCTTTGTGTTTTCCCTTCTGACTTTTGTGGTGGCCATCCCCTCTGCCATCAAGGTTTTTTCATGGGTGGCCACCCTGTACAAGGGGGCCATTGAGATGAGCCCGCCCCTGTTTTTATCCCTGTGCTTTATTTATCTGTTTTCCGTTGGGGGGCTCACAGGTCTTGTGGTGGGAGCGGCCGGCACGGATATCCATGTCCATGACACCCATTTTGTGGTCTCCCATTTTCATTTTACCATGTTCGGGGGAACCGGCTTTGCCTTTTTTGCAGCCCTCCACTACTGGTGGCCCAAGATGTTCGGGCGCATGTACAATTTTAAACGGGCCTATATCGCTTCTGTTTTGGTTACAGGCGGTTTTGTCTTCCACTATGTGCCCATGTTCATCCTGGGGCTCCAGGGCATGCCGCGACGCTATTATGACTATCTCCCCCAGTATGCCAACGGCAATTTTCTGGCAGGTTTCGGGGCCTTGTTCATGATTGTCGGCATCTTCATGATGATGGCCAATCTTTTGGTATCCTTTAGAAAAGAAAGGGATGCCCTGGCGGATCCCTGGGGAGGGGTGACCTTGGAATGGATGACCCCGTCACCGCCCCCCCTTCATAATTTTGTCATTGAACCCGTGGTATTGGATTATCCCTATGATTTTTCCGGGGTGATCGAAAAATTTGCCAAAAAACCAAAGGGAGTCTGAATGATTTCTCAAGTGAACGACCCAGGGAAAACAGATGAGGCCGGAAAGAAATTGGGGATGTGGCTCTTTCTCTATACCGAAATCATCCTGTTTGGCGGGCTTTTTGTTCTCTATGCCGTTTATTTGACCCGGTATCCAAATGAGTTTATTGAAGGGGGCAAGGAGCTGAGCCGGATGTTCGGGGTGATCAATACCGTTATCCTGCTCATCTCAAGTTTTGCCGTGGCCGCAGCCATTACCGCCGTACAAAAGGGCCAGAGAAAAATTGCCCTGTGGGCCATAGGGGGAGCCCTTGGCTGCGGGGGCATATTTTTAGTGAACAAGTATTTTGAATGGGGACACAAGATCGCCCTGGGGATTTATCCCAATTCAGACAGGCTTTTGGACGGGCCCGACGGGCAGAATATGTTTTTTGGGCTCTACTATGTGATCACCGGGCTCCACGGGCTTCACATCGTCATCGGCATGACTTTTCTGGCGGTCAGCTTCGGGTTTGTCCTGGCCGGGCAGGTGACGGCCAAACGATTTGCCCTCCTGGAAAATGCAGGACTTTACTGGCATTTGGTGGATTTGATCTGGATATTTGTCTTTCCGCTTTTTTACCTGATTATCTGATGTGAGGGAGAGTACCATGGAAAAAAAGGATCATATCTTTTCCTATAAGACGCTTTTTTATGTGCTTTTGGCATTGCTGGCCCTGACCGGCGTTACCGTGGGAGCCTCTTATGTTCATTTGGGCAAATTCAATGTGTGGATGGCCCTGGGCATCGCATCCCTCAAAGCCACCCTGGTGCTCATGGTTTTCATGCATCTGAAATTTGAGGGCAGGGCATTGATTCTCTCTTTTCTTTCGACCGTGTTTTTTTTGGCCATTATGATTGGTTTCACATTCTGGGACGTTGCATTCAGGTGAGGTATAAATATGACTGACATAATAAATCCAGTAACCTTGGTGGACCGATCTTTTTACCTGATCATCGGGTTTTCCTTTGTTTTTTTGTTTGCCATCACCCTGGTCATGATTTTTTTTGTGATCCGGTACCGGCGCAGCATTCACCCGAATCCTTCGGATATCCGGGGGAATGTATGGCTTGAGATCGCCTGGATTACCATCCCCGCCTTTATTGCCCTGGCCATGTTTGTATCCGGGTGGCAGGCTTATACCGGACTTCGGAATGTGCCGGAAGGTGCCCTGGAAATTCAGGTTATGGGACAGTCTTTTTCCTGGATTATCGTGTATGGCAATGACAAGGAGACGGAAAACGAAATTGTGGTGCCCGTGAACACCCCGGTGAAGCTGAACATAACCTCTCTGGATGCGATTCACTCGTTGTTTATCCCGGCTTTCAGGGTCAAGGTGGATGCGGTCAAAGGCCTTACAACCTACGCCTGGTTTATTGCCCAGGAAAAGGGAGAATATTTTTTCCAGTGCACTGAGTTTTGCGGCACCGGCCATGCCGATATGGTGGGGGTAATAAAAGTGGTCTCCCAGGAAGAATATGATGAATGGATCAATGAAGAAGATGACTGGTAATCCTGCCTGGCTCCGGGAAACCCTACTGCCCAGACCCCGGAATTGGACGGGGATGATTTTTGAACTGACCAAGATTCACCTGAGTCTGTACATTGCCCTGTCAGCTGTTTTCGGCCATGTTTTGGCCCAGGACCACTTTTCCACGGCATCCTTGAAACTGGGCGCCTTTGTTTTGGCCCTGGCGGCCGGGTCTGCTGTCTTAAACCATATCCAGGACCAAACGTTTGACCGCTGGTTTGCCCGGACCCGGAACCGGTGTCTTGTACAAAAAAGAATCTCCCTTCCCCGGGCAGGTTTCATTTCCATCCTTTTGATCTTGATTGGACTTGGGGGACTTTCTGTCTGGTTTCCAGGTTCGACAGCCTTAGGCATTGGGGCACTGGTTTGTTACAACGGGCTTTATACCCCCTTGAAAAAAAGATCACTCGGGGCCATTTTCCCGGGCACGCTTTGCGGTATGCTGCCTCCGGCCATGGGCTGGGCCTCGGTTCCGCAACACCTGTCCGTTAATGATGTTTCCGGCATCTTTTTGGTTATGCTCATTTTCGGCTTGTGGCAGGTGCCCCATTATTTTATGATTCTGCTCAAACAATCGCCACAAGAGCTGGAAGCCTCCCCTTACCCGGGTTTTACCCGGATTTTTCCCAGAAACCAGATCAAAGGGCAGATCCTCATATGGACCAGTCTCTATGGTATGGGAATTCTCCTTTTTCTGCTCAAAGGCTGGATGCACGCTTCGGGGCTTGTCTGGGCCCTGGGCCTTTCTGCCCTGGGGCTTCCTTTGTTGCTGGCCGCGCTTTTTGGATACAAACGCTCTCCCCACTGCCTCTCCTTCGGCTTTTTTGCCATTAATCTGTCCATGCTTTTGTTCATGGGCCTGGGCATCCTGGATCGACTCTAACCTGGCCTCAGTCCGATGGGACAGGTCAATCACGCCCCCCTTTAAAGTTTTACCGGCCAAACAGGTGCAATAGGTTCGCATACCCTTCTTTTTCAAGGGCTTCCTTTGGAATGAACCTAAGGGCTGCCGAATTAATGCAATACCGCAATTTGGTCGGGGCAGGGCCGTCGGTAAACACATGACCCAGATGGGCATCGGCGGTTTTGCTTCTTGCCTCAATCCTGCGCATGAAAAAGGAGGTGTCTTCGATCTGTACAACCTCTTCTTCGTCAATGGGTTTGGTAAAACTGGGCCAGCCGGTTCCTGAATCAAACTTGTCCGTGGATGAAAACAAGGGCTTGCCGGAAATTATGTCCACATAGATTCCCTGGCGTTTATTGTCCCAGAATGCATTGTCAAAGGCAGGTTCTGTTCCGTTTTCCCGGGTCACCTGATATTGGAGCGGTGTCAGTTTTTTTCTGAGGGCTTCGTCTGTGGGCAGGGGGTGTTTTCCAGGGGGCGTCAGGGCCTGGGTTCCGGAGGTCCTTTTTTTTTCAAAGATGCGGTTGTTGCCGTTTTCCCAGACGTTTTGAATGAAGGTATCCCTTCCGGATCCGGCCCGGTAATATTTATACCGGATGGGGTTTTTCTTGTGATAATCCTGGTGATAGGTCTCTGCCACATAAAACGGGGATGCGGCCAAGACCTCTGTGGCCACCGGGATGTTAAAAATTTTAGATGTATTGATTACGTCGATTGTTTCCATGGCCTGGACCCTTTGCGCCTCTGTATGGAAAAAGACAGCCGACTTATACTGGGTTCCCCTGTCCACAAAAGACCCCTGGGCATCTGTGGGATCTATTTGCTGGAAAAAAATTTCCAGCAGGGTTCCATAGGAGATGACACGCGGATCATAGGAGATCCGGATGGCTTCAAAGTGGCCGGTCGCACCGGATGAAACCTGTTCATAGGTCGGGTCCTTCTCGGGTCCGCCGGTATAGCCGGAAATCACATCCACGACCCCGTCACGTCCTTCAAAGGCAGATTCCACACACCAGAAACAGCCGCCTGCAAAGGTCGCTGTCTCAATCTGATCGTTATTTTTCACAATATCCTCCTTTGGTTCACCTGCAAGTTTGTTGCCGGCATACACAAATACACTTTCCGGTATGACAAAGGCCAATGCCATAAACAATATGAATGCGATTTTCATGGTTTTATCCCCCATCATAATGAGTTGCGCCTAACTTTAGAATAGGCATGAATGATTGAAATGCAAGTGACAGGAATGAGAAAGGTGGTACCGGAACTTCAAGGATATCCCCCATTTGACACAGCAGCGCTTGCTTGTCCGGGGGGCCTATAGATTTTTCTCCGCCTGGAGAATGGCGGCAAGCCCTGTATGAAGATTTCCGAGGATCCGGCTTTCGGAAATTCCCAGTCGCTGTTTATTGGAGATATCAAAAATGGCGCCGTCGACAGAGGTCTTTTCGCCCCCTGTTCCCCGGATCTGAAGGTGGTGTTGATTTGCCAGGTGGTTCAAAAGTTTTGGATGCTTTTCAAGCTTTTTTAAACAAATATGGACCCCTGCCCGCATGGCTGTTCCGATATTGGTGGGGCAGGAGGTCAGAAACCCGTATTTTTCATCCATGGCAAACCCGAGCCGGGTGCCCAAATGGTCCAGCCCGAGGAGGAGCCGGTCAAACACCCCGGAAAGATCCGAAGAGGCTTCCATGGAAATGATTCGCAAATGGTCCTCTTCATTGACCCAGACCATAAATTGTTTGTCCTTAATTTTAGTGTGGCTGGAAAAAATTCCCCGGGAATCGGGAAAATTTCGGTTTATGCCGGCTGCGTTCTGGAAACGATCCCCTTTGGGAAAGGCCAGTTTCCGGGAGAGAAACTCCTGCATTCTGGACCTGTCAAGGTCTTTGAATGAAAAATAGCTGCCGTCTATCTCCCGGGGCATTTTTTGAAGGGCTTGGGAGACAAGCGCCTCCACCTGACGCCGTTCCCGGTCGCCAATGTGGCAGGGAAAGGAAAATCCTTTCAGATTCCGGGCCACCCGGATTCGGGAAGACACAATAAAGTTCTTGTCCGGATCCAATGGGGCAAGACGGATCGGATCAAGGCCGGGTCTGTGTTCAAAGGGGTCTTCCACCGCGTGGTAGGCATGGACAATGGGGTCCAATAGGGGGGCGAACAATGAATAGGCTTCGGCATCGCCTGCATAGATTCCGATATGGCTGTCCGGATTGCAAAGGCCCGATTGGATGGCAGCATCAAGGGTGAATCCTGTCCTGGTTTTCAGGCATGCCAATTGTTCATACACTTTTGGGGTAAGGTATTGCTTTACCAGGGCGCAGGAATCCGGGTGGAACTGAGGAAAAGCCAAGAGGTTTAATCTTTAATTTTCATAGGCAGAGGCTTGAGACGAAATCCCCCTGGCAAGCGTGGTCTGGATCTTGTCGAGCACCAGGCATTGGGCATGGCATTTGGGAAGCGCTTTTTTGTTTTCGCAGTTCAAGCAGGGGCTCTTGGTTAAATACCCGATCTCAAAATCAAACAGATCTCTTTTTATTGAATTGTCCATAGGCTTTTCTATCTAAAAAATTTAAAAAATCAATTATATATCATGTTTCAGGGAATCGTCAACATCCAAGAGATATTTGCAGCAATTCTGGATGGAGGCATTCTGAAACAAGGTGAACCTATTTTTTGAAAACAAAACAATCGCATATGGCATTTTAGCCGATCTGTTTATATCTTCAACAGGTGTGCCTTTTACCCTGCACCGTCAGGATAAAGGGGCGGTGCCAAATCCCAGCCGCTCGTCCTTGAGCGAACGGGAATCGTAAATGATCGAATCCATACCGTCCTGGTGATTCGCTTGTTTCCGACGCGCTTCAATAATTTTAACAAAAAATCGATATCCCTATTGTATACAATATCACCAGCCGGACCAACAGCGGTCGATGAATTGACCTGTTCAAATGTTGCTTTTAGGAAAAATAGAGTCCTGGAATTATTTGACGGTTTTCAATAGCTCTCCTCCAGGCTGGGCAGAATACATGAACATTTACCAACGTATAGAGTTTACTCTTGCATTTTCAATCCGGGAATGCTTATTTCCAAATAAAGTTGATTTTCGGATTTTATCCGACCTGCATTCAAATCGGTTGGATATCATTAAAATTTTCAGGGTATGCGGCTGGCTGTCGGAGAATGATTAATACCCAGGTCCGCACATCATTTTGTTCAGCACCGCATTAACAAAATAAGTGTCATATGATAAGGAAATTGGATCATGCCAAATGTTCAAGAACTTATCGAAGAAACAATTGATGTTTTTGCAGAAGATGGCGTTTCTTCAGCCATAACTGTTTTTGGACCACAGGGCGAGTCATCCCTGCCCGTAATAACATGTTTCCCTGCAATGGGGGTAAGTGCGGAATATTATCGCACCCTTGCCCATAGCCTTGCTAAAGAGGGATTGATTGTGGTTACTGCTGATTTGAGGGGTATCGGTTCTTCATCTGTTCGGGCGTCAAAGCAAAATAATTTTGGCTATTTTGAAATGATTCATTACGATTGGTCGGCCGTCATAAAAGCCGTGACAAATAAGTTTCCAAAAAACAAAATATTTCTGCTTGGGCATAGTTTAGGAGGGCAGTTATCCTCGCTTTATTTGAGCCATCAAAAGGATTATGAAATAGCTGGTCTCATACTCGTTACAGTAAACTCAGTTTATTACAAGGGCTATGGTTTTCCTGACGGCCTTAAAGTGTTGGTGGGAACGAATTTAGCTTACCTTATATCCCTATTCGTTGGATATTTCCCCGGACGTACATTTGGTTTTGGCGGTCTTGAAGCAAAAAACGTTATCAGGGATTGGTCTCGCCAAGGACGGACAGGGATATATGACCTAAGAAACAGTTCGCTCAATTATGAAACCCTTTTAGCCAAGCTGACTCTTCCCATAATTTCGTTTTCATTTGAAGGCGATTTTTTTGCGCCGTCTGGAGCAGCACAACATTTGATTGGTAAAATGAAAAATGCCAAGGTTAAGCATGTTCATATGCAACCTGAAGAATATGGTTTAAAAAATAAGTTTCATTTTTCATGGGCTAAAAAACCGGATTTTATTGTTTCATTGATAATGGAATGGATCAAATCTCAGATAGTTGACGTACAACATAACAAGGCTAATCCAGCCGACATAAAAAGCTGTGCGGCGATTAGCATCGTTGGGCAACCAAAGAACACACAAATGAATCAACCAATTGACTTTATAGATACAGCAATCGAAGAAGCCAAAACATCGCTTCGAGAAGGAAACAGTGGATTTGGTGCTGTTATCATCAAAGATAATGTCTTAGTCTCAAAGGCGCATGACACTGATAGCTCTTCAAAAGATCCAACATCACATGCGGAAATTAATGCGTTGCGGCAGGCATCTGCTCAACTTGATGGTGACTTTACTAATTGTATGCTTGTTTCAACTCACGAGCCTTGCCCAATGTGCTCAACAGCCGTTGTGTGGGCAGGTATTGAAAAAATAGCTTTTGGATGCTCGATTAAAGATTCAATTGCTCAAGGAAGGAGACGTATTGATTTAACTTGCAATGAGTTGTTCAAACGAGCAGGTGCCTCAATCGAAATTATTTCAGATGTTAAAAGACATGAATGCAGTCTTCTTTACAATGATCAAGTTAGAAAAAGCATCAAACAGCTTAGAAATATAGATTCAACGAAGTTATCTGATTTAGCAGAAAAGCTTAGAAACAAAAGGATCAACTGGTTCAATAATCAAAATTTTCAGTGTGATAATACTGATGTATTGAATTCTGCTTACCAACTCTTCCTAACTAAACTTGGTATCACTGCTGAAGAAGCACCAATTGTAGAAAAACAAGAAAATCGAATAATGATACATTCAAAAAACTTTTGTCCTACACTTGAAGCTTGTAAAATATTGGATTTAGATACCCGTATTGTATGTAAGCAATTAAACGAAGAGCCTACTCAAGCTCTTCTTCAACAACTCAACCCTAATTTACGTTTTGAGCGAAATTACGATTCTTTACGACCTTTTAAACCGTATTGTGAAGAAATGATTATAATTGCAAATAATTAGTATTTTTGGCCTAATAAAAGTTACAACCTGCGTTCATTTTCGAGGAAAAGATGGGATTTTTACCCAATATAACTTTAAAACACAGATTGTGATCCGAAGTTATTTTTAAACCGCATGGAAGGTTTGGGTAATCAGTCAAATTTAATACAAGAGGTACTAAGAGATACACATCTTGGCGTATCGGCAATGGATATTTTAGCGTTTATGCCTTTGGATCAAAATGGCCATGTGGAAATTATAGGACAATTTATTCATTATTATAATAAGCCGTTAATACTTAGTGTGGAGGTTAGGGCCAGAGCATGGAGTCCTGATCCGCCAAATTACGAATCATATGTGAAAGTATTATTTTGGGCATTCTAAAAGTTCTGGACATTGAAATCTCCTTTTGTTTGGTACAATGCGCTATACCTGGCTGAGGTCTTGACAAGATTCGATTTTTTGAAAAAACATGAAATGATACAGGAGATTATTGATTGGATCGAATCTTTGCAAGATGAAAATGGAAGATTCAAACCCACTTC
>JAHIVS010000365.1 GCA_018816605.1 Pseudomonadota bacterium | reverse complement strand
CCAATGAGCTTGCCAGATGAATCAATGACATACCCCTTGGGCTGGTTGAGGATCAGAAAATGGACGTTGTTTTCAAGGGATTCAATGCGTTCGTCTGCTTCTGCGGGCATCTGATTAAAGGATCTTCGGTAGATCAAATAGACATCCTGGGCCCCGAGAGATTGTGCAAAGCCTGCACAATCCATGGCAACCGATCCGCCGCCGATGACGGCCACCCGTTTTCCTCGCACCTGGTCTCGTACAAGATCTGGCTGACCCGTGTGGGGGCTGGATAAAAAGGCCACTGAGTTGTAAACCCCGGCTGGCTTTTTATCAAAGATACTGACGGCATCCCACAGACCAGTGGCAATGAACACCGCATCAAACCCCTTGGCAAGAAGCGCTTCTGCTTCACCTTCTTTCTTGATGGGATGATTGCATTCAAATTTCACCCCCAGATCGATGATGTCGGCAAGCTCTTCTTTCAGATATTCTTTGCTGAACCGATAGGAGGGAACCCCATACCGCAAAACCCCTCCGGGTTCTGCCATACGTTCAAATATCGTTACCCGATACCCTCGTTTGGCAAGCTCAGCCCCGCAGCTCAAACCGGCAGGGCCCGAGCCGATGATGGCCACCTTTTCCCGTGTGGGTTCTGGGGGCTCAAACACCTTGAACCCGATTTCCCGGCCGTGCCGGACCAGAAATTCCTGGATTTTACCAATCTCGATGGGTCGGTCCAAAAGACGTGCGGCACATTCTCGTTCACAAAGCCTTGCCGTGGGGCAAAGGATGCCGCAGGCGCCCCCCAGGATATTATTTTCCTTGATGGTTCGAATGGCGCCTTTGATGTTCTGCATCTTAAATTTCTTGATAAATCTTCCCGGGTCTGTATTGGCAGGACACCCCTTTGAACAGGGGGCATCGTGGCAGAGAAGACATCTGTCCGCTTCTGCCAGGGCCCGGCTGAAATCATATCTGATAGTCATACTTCCACTCCTTATCCTAGGACGAGAATTCTGAACTTCTTGAAGCGGCAATGCCGGTGCTGACAGTCTCCTCGTCTGCGATGGTCAATGCGTTATCCAGGATATGGATCGCCTTGTCTATCTCTTCTTTGGTGATAATAAGAGGGGGGGCGATTACCAGGTTATCGTACCAGGCAAGGATATACAGTCCGTTTTTAAAACATTCGGCCGCCACTTTTCCGGTCATCAGGGGGGCGCCGGTCAGTTTGTCCTGTTTGACATTAAAGGCTTCCTTGGTCTTTCTGTTCTTGACCAGTTCAAATCCCCATAAATGGCCCATGCCCCTGACATCTCCCACGCATTCGTGTTTGTCTGCCAGCTTGTAAAGTTCCGCTTTCAGGTGCTCTCCGCCGTCCCTGATAATCCCGGCTGCTTCTATCCGTTTGTATTCTGCAATGGCAGGGGGAATGGCGGAAAGGGAGAGGGCATGGTAGGCGTAGGTATGGCCGTGGCAGAACATTTCATTTTCAAAAAAGCCGGCCACCTTGTCCGAGGCTGCCGTGATTCCGATGGGGGTGTAGGCAGAGGTTACGCCCTTGGCCGTTGTCATGATGTCCGGTTTGACATTCCAGTGATCCATGGCAAATTTTTTACCGGTTCGATACCACCCGGTCATCACCTCATCGGCAATCAGGAGCACATCATTTTCATCACAGATTTTCCGGATCATGGGAAAATATTCCGGGGGCGGTACGATCCTGCCGTTGGTTCCCACAATGGGTTCCACAATCATGGCCGCCACATTGCCGTCTTCTTTGATCATGTAATCGACATAGCGTGCGCATTGCATATCACAGCTTGGATAGGTATGACCCATGGGGCAGCGGTAACAATAGCAATCCGGGGCAAAACAGACCCCTTCCACCGTATACCGGGCCCGTTCGGTGAGAATTCTTCTCGGGTCTCCTGTAAAGGCCATGCCGGCAGAGGTGGCCCCATGGAAGGAGTGGTATCTTGAAATCACTTTATATTTGGGGGCCTGGGATTGACGGGTCATGACAAGGGCCCCGTCGTTGGCTTCGGTGCCGCTGGTGGAAAAAAAGAATTTATTCAACCCTTCGGGCATCATGGTTTGAATGGCTTCCAGCGCATCAATGGCAACCTCTGTGATAAACCCCGGCGCAATATAGGGCAGTTTTTCCGCCTGTTTGATAATGGCCTCAATGATGGGCCTGTTTTTATGGCCCAGGCTGGAACAGATCAGCT
>JAHIVS010000364.1 GCA_018816605.1 Pseudomonadota bacterium | reverse complement strand
GCGCCATTGAAATGCTCTAACCCCTTTTCATCAACACAGGGGATGCAGGTCTATCTCTGCAGGGCCGGGAATCTTAATTCTTTTTTTCCCGGCCCTTCACCATGCTCCGGAATCCTTGAAACACAGAGTCCCGTTTTTCCCTTGGCCCCCTATGACTTGCGGGAGGATAATCGGTCCAACACCTTTTTATAGGGGGCCACCATACCTGGGATAAATCTTTGGTGGATCTTTTTCCTCATGGGTTTGAACCCCATAAAAATTGAAAAAACGGCATTGGAGATCCTTTTTTTGATCTTTTTCTGGGGGAAATCCTTGTACATTCCCATTTTTTTATAAAAAACATGGTCTGCCGTGAAGACTGCACTGGTCGCATACACAAAATCCCTGAATATTTTTCCGCCGCCGACCCGATAAAATCTTGCCCCGAATTCCAGGTTCTGGTCATCTGCCAGGGCAAGCTCTCTGGCAAAGGCACGGATGTGCGTGGTGATATCTTCCGATGATCTGTGTTCATCTGTCACAAACCCGGCGCTTTTCATATGCCAGCCGTCCCCGAAACCCTCCAAAAGTTCCTGTAAATTCTGAATCTGGCTCAAGGGGCCTGATATCATAAATCCCAATCGCTTGCCCTTGAGAACCGGCGCATGGCCGTTGAAAAAACTGCGGTCAAAAAATTTTTTCCATGTGGCGGAAAGATAGTGGTCTTTGACGCTGCCGGCAATGATGATGATATCGGCTGTTTTCAGGTTGTCGTTAAAAAACCGGGCAAACCCGTCCTTTTGGATGCAGGTGTTGTCATACCCGCAGGTGCAGCACCCGAGGCACCCTTGTTTCATATGAATCCCATGGATATTTTTAAGACTTACTTCCATTGAACAGGTTCGCTGAAACAGGTCTATCATCCGGTTAAGGTTGGTGTCTTCCGGCCCTGCATCCGTGAGCAAAAGAACTTTTCTATCGGAGGTGACCGGAAGTGTCTCCATGCTGCAGGGTTTATAAACGATGGGTTCCGGGGCCTGAACCCTATACTTTCTGGCAACGGGAATCTTTTCTTCCACCATTTTGATAAACCATTCAAAAAAACAAAGCATTCTTTTTCGCCTGTCCCCATGGAAAAAGTCATCCATGTGGGCGGAATAGCTTTTGATATAGACAAACCCCAGCTCCTCACAAACCCCTTGCATATAATTATGGGCGGTATGGTCAAAAAAATTGATGGAGGTGGTAAATGAAGTGGTGTATTTTCCTTTGAACAGATCCGGGCGGCCTCTCTCAAATAAAAGTTCTACAAAGCGTTTTAACTGGGAGGGGATCAGGGCATAGTACACGGGAAATGACCATATCACGGCATCTGCCCCGGCCATTTTTTCTGTTATTTCCTTGAAAACCGCCTCTTTTTTTTCAATTTTGGCAATTTGACCGGCCACCGGAATGATCTCAAGATCATGGGCCGGGTTCTTTTCCATAAAATATCGAATATGCTGAAGGGTAATGCTTTGATCGGCCTTGGGGCTGCCGTTAATCACAACTATTTTCATAGTCTGACCTTCCTTTTCCCATTCGTTTGTTTTTGATCATCAGACTGCCCATTTTGTCCAATACTTTTTGAACAAACCGCTTTGAAACAGACGGGTAGGTGCGGATCAATACGGTCAGTCCATGGGTATAAATCCACATGTGCCAAAGAAGTTCCCGCAACTTTTCTTCGGCAAGCGCCCCCATGGTTTCATAACAGGAATAGATCGGCCGGGTGGAGCCGTTGAGCGCCTTTGCGATATTCCTGTTCCGTTTCTTGACCAGAAGGAGGGCTGCTTCAACAATCATTTTCTTGGTAATGATTTGCTTGGGTGGCATGTTTTTCCCATTAATTTGGTTTATATAACGCCTACAATATAACATCCGTTATATTATGTCGCTTTGTTTTTCTTCCCATGGCTTTCTATGAAACGTCCATCCCATGGCAGGTACAGGTCCGGGAACCCTGGCTCCCGGACCTGTATCCCAGGCTTTAAACCATTGACTCCGGGGATTTAATAATAAAGGTGCAGTTTTTCAACCAGCCAAAAAAAGAAGAACACCGCACCGCCGATGGCAAACAATTTGATGCTGAAAAGGATCTGTTCTCCCACGGTGTAAGTTTTGGGCGAATAGTCAATGGATGACGGTGACAAGGACTTCTTTTCCCTACCGGGCAGATTCTCGTAATTCATAACGCCTCCTTTGGTTGCATGGGCAGACCCCAGGCATGGGGCTGCCAGGACAAAGATCAGTTAATTGCCTTGATTCAGAGTCCCAGGGCAGGAGGCGCCCGGCTGGCAAAGATCTTTTGGTCTGCTGATGGGGCAAACCCTTGCTTGAATTGACAAAGGGCCGCAACGGAGCGTGTAAGGACATCTGCTGGGAGCGGACTGAAGATCAGGACATATTTACACAACCGGTCCCAGGATTTGAATTGGGACTGCCGGTTGATGGTTGCAGACCCCAAGGCCTCACCCAGAACAGCAGGAATCACCAGTTCTGTCAGGGGGGGGGTCTGCAGGGAATGCCCTGCATAGGCATCCAGCACCACAGCGACCTGGAGGGAACTGACCGCCAATAGAAAAGACATCACCAGTCCGAGGATAACATTTGCTTTTCTTTGAATCATGGGGCCAGCCTAAAAGGGGTTAAACAGATCCTGTTATACCGCAAACGATAGTCACGGCCTTTTCCGTGTCAAGGAGGTGCCCCGGTTTTTATTTGCGCTGTTACCGGTTGCGCCTTATCTCTTCTGCAATCCGCCGGGCACCAGAGGTCCCCTTGGGTTTCCCATGGGCTGCCTGGACAATGGGAATGGGGCAATCATTTTCCAGCTGTCTTGATGCTTTTTTACATTTGCACCAGGCATAATACCCACTTCCTACAATCTCACGTTTCCAGCGCCCCAACATGGTTGGATTGACCCTAAGATTCCGGGCAGCCTCGGTAATTTGATATCCCTGTTCGGTGATTGGTTTAACCGCTTCTTCTTTGAATTCAGGTAGATACTTCTTTCTGTTCTTTTTCATTTTGCGGTAAAACAGGGCGCAATGCCCTGTATTCAGAGGGGGGCATCCCGGTCAGTTTTTTAAAGCGCTTGTTAAATACCGACTTGGAGTTGAACCCCTGTTCAGGATCTGCCCGCAGGTATTTGCTGTTATGGGCCAACAATGCAATCTTGTTGTCGCCCATATTTTTGACCGTAAAGGTTTCCCAGGTATAAAAATCAGTGCTTCTGGCAGAAACCTCGGTTCTTTTATGGGTATCCGCAATCCAGTATCGCCCCTGATCCGATTTTAGGCCGATCGCCGCACCATCCGACAGCGGTGTCAGATGCTCTTGGGCCAACAGCGATGGGGGGGGACCCGGCCCATGGTGCCCGACATCTTGACTTTGTCTGCCTGTTTGCATAGGATATCCGTTGTTTATACGCTAATTTTCGGTATCCTTAATTAAAGGCAAAATCCCCATGGAAAAAAATTTCCGGCCGTTTATCGTAGATGTGGAAGCCTCGGGGTTTGGCTCCGCAAGCGATCCCATCGGAATCGGCCTGACCCGGGCCAGGACCCGATGACCCAAGTGTCACGGTTTTTCAGAAATCTCAAAATCCGGTCCAAACTTTTGGGCGGCTATACCCTGATCTTTGTCCTGGCCACCCTTGTGGGCGGGGCCGTGATTTACCAGCAGGTCCGGGCCACCATTGAAGCCAATATTGAAAGTGAGCTGACCACGGCCACCGAAACCATTCAGAACATGGTCCGGACGGCTGCCGCCACCTCCATAAAAAACCACCTCAAGGCCATTGCCGAAAAGAACAAGGAAATTGTCCAGGCCATTTACAAGGATTTTCTCTCGGGGCTGATAACCGAAGACGCGGCCAAAGAACTGTGCCGGAAAATTTTGTTCAGCCAGACCATTGGTAAAACAGGGTATATTTTCTGCGCCAATTCAGACAGCATTGCCATTGAACACCCCAACCCCGGGGTGGCGGGAAAAAATTTTTCAAACCACCGGTTTGTCCATGACATGATCCGCATGAAAACCGGGTACCTGGAATACGACTGGAAAAATCCGGAAGATGCGGCATTAAAGCCCAAGGCCATGTATATGTCCTATTTTGAACCCTGGGACTGGATCATTGCCGCCTCAACCTACCGGGAAGAATTCAACGCCCTCATCCATATTTCCGATTTCAGGGACTCCATTTTAAGCCTGAGGTTTGGAAAGACCGGATACGCCTATATCAATGACACGGCGGGCAATCTCATTGTCCACCCGTTCATGACCGGCAATTACTATGATTCCCGGGACAGAGACGGCCGATTTTTTGTCCGGGATATCTGCAAGCTGAAAAACGGAAAAGCCGTTTATACCTGGAAAAACCCCGGAGAAACCCTGGCCCGGGAAAAAATGGTTATTTTCAAATATATTCCCGAATATGACTGGATTGTCTGCTCTGCCAGCTATCTGGATGAAATATTCGCCCCCCTGAAGACCATTAGAAATATCATTTTCGGTATTGCCTTTTTGATCTGTGTCCTGGTCTTTTCCACCTCCCTGTGGGTGAACGCCACCGTTATTTTGCCTTTGCAGAGCCTCATGAAACGCTTCAACATGGGGGCATCCGGAAATTTTAATATCCGGATGCCCGTGGAATCAACCGATGAGATCGGTCAGCTGGCCGACTATTTCAACCGGTTCATGGACACCCTGGATCAGTACGGCACCCACCTAAAATCAGAAATCAATGGACACAAGATGACGGCCCAGGCCCTTAAGCTTTCGGAAGAGATGTTCTCAAAAGCGTTTACAAGCAGCCCGTCGAGCATGTTCATTGCAGCGTTAAAAGACCTGCGGCTTATGAATGTCAATGACAGTTTTCTCGGACTCACCGGATACCGATCCCCTGACCTCATCGGCAAGGAATTGACAACCATCGGGGTCTTTTGCCAACCCGGGGATAAAAAAAAAGAGCTCGGTTTCTACACAGCCTCCGGAGAAAAACGCACAGGAATGATTTCAGTGGAACAGATAACCCTGTGGAACGAACCCTGCATACTCGGCGCCATTGAAGACATGACCGATGCCCGGCGCCTGGAACGGGAAATTTTGACCATTGGTGAACGGGAGCGCCAGAAAATCGCCATGGATCTCCATGACGACCTCTGTCCCCAGCTCATCGGCATTGAAGTGATGCTAAAGATGCTCCAGCAGCGGCTCAGGGAAAAAGCGCCCCAGGGCCCAATGGCCTGGGAAGCAGACCGTGCCGGCAAAATCAGAACCCTGATCCGGGATGCCATTGAAAAAACACGGGGCCTTTCCCGGGGGCTTTCACCGGTGAACCTTGCGGACCGGGGGCTGGATGCCTCCCTTGAAGAGCTGGCGGCTTACATCCGTCAGGTGTTTCACTTTTCCTGCACCCTCTCCTGGGACACGTCCCAGGCCTTTAAAGACAACGAAACGGCCACCCATGCCTATTATATTGCCCACGAGGCGGTTCACAATGCCGTCAAACACTCCAAAGGGAATCTTATCCGGATCTGCTTGACGAACCAGGGCAAACTTGTCACACTCACCATTGAGGATAACGGCATTGGCCTTGGCAATCCATCCCCGGGAATGGGAATCCGGATCATGTCCTACCGAGCCAGCCGCATCGGCGCCTCCCTTGGATTTGAAAAGATCTTGACGGGCGGCACCCGGGTCAGGCTGGAACTTCTAGAAACCTGCACCTTAGAAAAAGAGAGCCCATGGGAAAAAACAGTTTAAAAATTCTGATCGTGGAAGACCACCCCATTTTCAGGATGGGCATGGAAGAGATGATCGAGCATGAACCGGACATGTGTGTCTGCGGGCATGCCGAAGAGGTGGGCCATGCCCTGGATCTTATAGGGGTCCACAGACCGGATCTGGTGATTGTGGACCTGTCATTAAAAGAGAGCAACGGCATGGATCTGGTCAGAGAAATTTGTGCACACCACAAGCCGACCGCCTCCCTGGTGCTGTCCATGCACGATGAAGCACTGCATGCGGAACGGTGTATCATGGCCGGGGCCAAGGGGTATATCATGAAGCAGGAAGCCTCTGAATCCGTTGTAACGGCCATCCGCAGAATCATGGACGGCCATATCCATGTCAGCCCCAGGATCATGAGCCGTATCCTCAACTCCTTCCAGAAACAACCGGACCTTATCCATAAATCCCCTTTAAGCAGAATCACGGACCGGGAGCTTGAAATCTTCCAGCTCATCGGACAGGGGCTGTCTTCCAAACAAATCGCCAACCAGCTCAACATCAGTATCAAAACCATCGGCACCTACCGGGAACGGATCAAGGAGAAGTTAAACCTGAACAATGCCAGTGAACTGGTCCGCCATGCCGTGATCTGGGTGGAGACCGGGGTTTTCAAATAACCTGCCTGAAAAAGCCTTGTGTAGGAAACCCACCTACAAGAAATTAAGATTTTTCCACACCCCTTTATGGGGAACCTGCCTATTTTTCCCTTTGCTCAAATGACCTATGACTTAAAACAGGTCTTTATCCATTCACCCCAACAAAGGAGAAAACAATGTTCATGAAAAGAGAAGACGGCGCCTCCCAGCCGGGTATTGGCTGGGGGAAATTTACCACCCGCATTCCCGGGATCCATGTGAACTTTTCCCTGCCTGAAATTATCCAGGGCGGATTGCTGACCACGGCCACCGGCGGTGTGGTGGCCGCCCTGACCATGAAATTTTTCCAGGTTCCCTTTGAAGTGGCCTGGGCCGTGGTCCTGATCCAGCTGTTCTGGCTGTGGGTTGTGCCCACGGTGATCTGCGGAGAACCCTATGCTCCGGGCTGGATCACCCCGGCCCTTCCCCTGGTCATGGCATTTTTAGGAACCTATGAAGCCGGGGTGCCGGCCATCCAGGCCATGGTGGCGGTGACCGTCTGCATATCGGTCATCTTCCTTTTTTTCGCTGTCACCGGCCTGGGCAACCGCTTTTTTCAATGGGTGCCCGCAGAGCTCCGGGCCGCCATTATCTTTGGCGGATCCATTGCCGCCTTTAATACCGAATTCAGCCGTCTGGACAAAATGCCCATCACCCTTCCCTTTGTATGGGCCGTGGTCTTTCTGCTTATGTTTTCCGTCTGGTTCACCCGGGCAAGACAGAACAACCGCGTCCTGAACCTTGTTGGCTCCATGGCCCTGCTGGTGGGCTTTTTAGTGGCCGCCATTGTGGGCCCCCTTTCCGGAGAACTTGCCTTTGATATCCAAATGGGCTGGCACATTCCCCAGATCGGAGCCTATATACAAGCGGTCTCCCCCTTTTTCGTGGGATGGCCTGACATGGACGTCTATTTCAAAGCCTTTCCCCTGGCCCTGATGATCTATATCTTTATCTTCGGTGACCTGGTCCTTGGCAATACCCTTCTGGAACAGGCCGGAAAAATAAGAACCGACGAAAAAATTCAAATGGACAATACCCGGAGCCATGTCATTCTCTTTATCCGGAACATGGGCCATCTGCTGACGGCCGGTCCGTTTATCCCCCTCCACGGACCCATCTGGACCGGTGTCCATGTGTTTTTAACCGAGCGCTACAAATCCGGACGGAAAAATATGGACTCTATTTTTTCAGGCACATTCAACTGGTATTGGCCTGCCTTTGTTCTGATTTTTCTGGTCCCGGTGGTCACCTTCATGAAACCGCTTCTGGCCGTGGCCCTGTCCATTACCCTCATCCTCACCGGATTTGCCTGCGCCTATGTGGCCATTTCCATGGTCAAAACCCCGGCTGCCCAGGGGTATGCCTTTTTTGTGGGCATGGTCATCGCCAAATTCGGTCCTGCCTGGGGCATGGGGGTCGGCATCGGCCTGTATCTTCTCCTGCTGGCCCGGAAAATACCCGGGTTTGTCATGGGGCCCCAAACCGAAGAATTGTAACCCTAAATGAATTAAACCGCCCTAAAACCAACAAAAAAAGGAGAGGAAATGACAACCGCCCCCATCACTCCAAGTGCTTACAACACCCCCCTGCTCATCAAACACCTTCTGGATACGCCATTGATGTATTCCCCCGACCAGGAGATTGTCTACAGGGAGTGCTTCCGCTACACTTATAAAACCTTTGGCCAGCGGGTAAAACAGCTGGCAGCCATGCTGGAAAAACAAGGTGTCAAACCCGGCGATACCGTGGCAGTCATGGACTGGGATTCCCACCGGTATCTGGAATGTTTTTTTGCCATCCCCATGATGGGGGCGGTCCTGCATACCATCAACATCCGCCTGACCCCGGACCAGCTCATCTACACCATCAACCACGCAGAAGACGACGTGATCCTGGTCAATGAAGAGTTTGTTCCCCTGCTGGCATCGGTCCAGACCCGGTTCGAAACCGTAAAACAGGTCATTCTGCTGTCAGATACCAGGGAAATCCCGGCCGCCGGCCTGTCCTTTTCCGGCGAATACGAAGCCCTGATGTCCGATACCCCGTGCGCGTATGACTTCCCTGATTTTGATGAGAACACCACGGCCACCACTTTTTACACCACCGGAACCACCGGCCTGCCCAAGGGGGTCTTCTTTTCCCACCGCCAGATCGTCCTGCACACCTATGGGGCCATGGCAGGTCTTTGCGCCTATGCCTCCCAGGCCACTATCTCCTCGGCCGATGTCTATATGCCCATCACCCCCATGTTCCACGTCCATGCCTGGGGCATGCCCTACCTGATGACCCTTCTGGGGGCCAAGCAGGTCTATCCGGGCCGGTACGAACCGGAAATGCTGCTCAATCTCATTGTCAAAGAAAAGGTCACCTATTCCCATTGTGTTCCCACCATCATGAACATGCTGGTGAACAGTCCTGCCATCAAAAACCTGGATCTGTCCGGCTGGAAGGTTATCATCGGCGGATCCGCCCTTTCCAAGGGCCTTTGCAAGCAGGCCATGGAATTCGGGATCAACCTTTACACCGGATACGGCATGTCTGAAACCTGCCCTTTGCTCACCCTGGCCAACCTTAAGCCCCATATGCTGGAATGGGGGGAGGACGAACAAATCGAAATCCGCTGTAAAACAGGGCTTCCCGTACCCTTCGTCCAACTGGAAATAGTGGATCTGAAGGGCGTCCCCCTTGCCCATGACGGCAAGACGGCAGGCGAGGTGGTGGCGCGCTCACCCTGGCTTGCCCAGGGGTATACCAAATCCGAAGAAAAAAGCCGGGAGCTCTGGGCCAACGGCTGGCTCCACACCGGCGACATCGGGGTTATTGACGGGGAAGGCTATTTAAAGATAACCGACCGGCTCAAGGATGTGATCAAAACAGGCGGAGAATGGATCTCCTCCCTGGAGCTGGAGGACATCATCAGCCAGCATCCGGCCGTTAACGAGGTGGCCGTGGTGGGCATCCCTGACGAAAAATGGGGGGAACGCCCCCTGGCCCTGGTGGTGCTCAGGGACGGGTACCCGGAAAAGGTATCTGAAGCCGATATCCAGGCGTTTTGTATGACCTTTGTGGAAAAGGGCCAGATCCCCAAGTACGGGGTTCCCTCAAAAATCATCTTAACCGCCACCATCCCCAAAACCAGTGTGGGTAAAATCAGTAAAAAGGATATCCGGGCGGAATACAATTAACCGGGACCTTTTATTCAAATATTTATTGTTTTAAAGCAGGACCGGAGGAGGGCTCTTTCTCTTTCCGGTCCTGACCACTCCCCCCTTCTCTGCTCAACACTTTTTTACAATTTCCTCCTATACAATGGCAAGCAGGTATTATAGCATCGGTGATTAATCTGCTTCATCCAGCGGTGTGACAAAGAACGCACAAAAAAAAACCTTGAAATAAGACGGACTGACATTATTGTAATGGGGTTCAATATATTATATATTAAGGAAATAGTTCATGGAATCCAAAGACACCCGGCAAAAAAAAATTATCCGATCCTTCATGCGCTTTGTCTGGCGCAGCATCCCCATGATCACCGTGATATTGGTGATTGCCCTGGTGATTTTCCCCCTCAACAAAAAGATTGCAGCCCAGAAGGAAGATCTTGCCTACGAGCAAACCCACCAGATGAAGAAGGCAAAAGCTGCGACCAATGTCATCACCATGGAGGTTCTCCCGGATCTGGTCATGGAAAAAATCAGCCTACCCGGTGTGGCAAAGCCCTGGATTTCCTTGACGGTGGCCGCCGAGGTTAAGGGAAAAATCGTGGACAAAAAAATCGACCAGGGAATCCGGGTAAAAAAAGGGGACATCCTGGCTGTGATCGACAAGCAGGAATATCAGAACAATTTTGATTCTGCCAAGGCTTCTTATGAAACAGCCATAATCACTGAAAAACGGTTCAAGGCCCTTTCAGAAAAACAATTTGTCACCCAGTCCCAGCTGGATGATGCAGTTTCCGGGGTTAAAACCCTGAAGGCTGCCATGGATACGGCTGAGTTGAACCTGAACCGGTGCACCATCCGATCTCCCATGGAAGGGGTGGTGGACCGGGTTTATATTGAAAACGGCAATTTTTTAGGTGTTGGGGACCCGGTTGCCACCATTCTCCAGATGGACCGCCTTAAAATAGAAGTGGGCATACCCGAATCCGATGTGGCCGCTGTGCGCAAACTTTCAAGCTTTGACATGACCATTGACGCACTGGACGGAAAACGCTATACCGGCGAACATCACTACCTGTTTAAAACCACCGATTCCATGGCCCGCCTGTATAATCTTGAAATTGCCGTGGACAATCCGGATTTTCAGATTCTGCCGGGAATGTTTGCCCGGGTGTCCATCATCAAAAAACAGGACTCCCAAGGACTTGCCGTCCCCATATATGCCCTGGTCACTGTGAACAAGCAGACCGGTGTCTTTGTGGAAAAGCAGAACGTGGTCCAGTTCAGGCCCGTGACAACGGGGTTCCTGGACGGCTGGAAAACCCAGATCCCCGAAGGGTTGTTCCCGGGTGAAAAGGTCGTGGTGGTGGGCCATAAGATCATTGAAGACGGTGAAACCGTCCATGTCACCCGAACCATCCGGAAAATGGAGGAACTGACCCAATGATTGTTTCGGATGCGGCCATTAAAAACAGAATCAGCGTCCTGGTTCTGGCCTTTATCATCATCGGCATCGGCCTGTACTCCTATAAAGTGCTGCCCCGGGAGAGTGATCCGGACATTACCATTCCCTATGTCTTTGTCCGGACGGAATACCGGGGTGTATCTGCATCGGATATAGAGACCGCCATCACCATTAAAATTGAAAAAAAACTCAAAGGCCTGGACAAGGTAAAAAACATAAGTTCCGTCAGTTCCCAGGGCCTGTCCCAGATCAACATCGAATTTTTGCCCGGCACGGATATCAATGAGGTGCTGGGCAAGGTCAAGGACAAGGTGGACGAGGCCAAAAACGATCTGCCAACGGACCTTGAAAATGATCCGTCCGTTTACGAGGTCAATATTTCGGAAATGCCCATTGTGGTCTATTCCCTGGCCGGAGACTGCGGTCCGAAAACCCTTAAAAAAATTGCCGATGACCTGAAAGACGATATTGAAGCGGTGCCGGGCGTGCTGGAGGCGGTCATCACCGGGGGCCAGGAACGGGAAATCCGGGTGGAAGTGGATACGGACAAGCTGGCCTATTACAAGATCCCCATCACAGCCCTCCAGCAGAGTGTGGTCAGTGAGAACCAGAACACCTCGGGCGGGGCCATCACCCTGGGGGACGGCCGATATCAACTCAAGGTGCCGGGTGAATTTGAAACCCCTGAAGAGATCCTGTCTCTCGTGGTGGCCACCCACGAAGGCTCCCCCATCTATCTGAAGGATGTGGCCACTGTGGTGGACGGCATCAAGGAGGAGACCTCGCGGTCCCGGCTCAACGGGGTGGATTCCATCAATATCTCGGTGAAAAAGCGGGTGGGGGAAAACATCATCCGCATTTCGGATAAGATTGATGAAATTATTGAAAAGGCCGGTACCACCTTTCCCAAAAATACCACCATCACCAAGCTCAAGAACAAGTCCAAGGAGATCAAGTCCATGGTGGCGGATCTGGAAAACAAT
>JAHIVS010000363.1 GCA_018816605.1 Pseudomonadota bacterium | reverse complement strand
TGTGATAATCAAACCCGTCTGTTCCCACCCATTTGCCCGTGCGATTCCATTGGGACCACTGGGTGAGGAAACCAGACACTTCATCCTCCGGTCCCAAACCGGACAATGGTCCCGGAACTTTACCCAGCAGGGTGTTCACCACAGGCACCACCCGGGTGATCAGTTTGCCGATGATGGTTTTTCCCGCCCCAAAGGTTTGGGAGCCCATGCCGGCAATGGCCTGGATGTGTTCCTGGAGAAGGGGATGTCTTGCCAGATAGATCAGGGGTAAAAAACCGCCGCCGCTGTGGGCGACCCAACTGCATGTCCGGCTTTCGGTTTTTGTCAGTACGGTGTGGATCACCCGTGGCACATCATGGAGCGCAAATCCTTCTGCGTCAGGATATAATTGTCCGTATTCACTAAGGCCGTGTCCGGTCCATTCATAAATCCAGCAGTCAAAACCGGCCCTGTTGAGGAATGCTGCCAGATTCTTGCAGATCCGGGCATTGGAAAAGGTTCCGTGGGTCAGGATCACCGGCGGGTATTTGTTGGAAAGATTTGCATATCGGTACAAGGCGATGCGGCTGTTTTTTTCCCCCGGGATAAATTCAGGATTCGGCAGATTGTTTGTAAGCCCTTCAATCATTCAGACAGATTCTCCGGAACCGTTGGTGGTCGAATTGGAAATGCCAGAAACCTGTGATCAGTCTATTTTAATCTGTTAACCAGTTGAGAGTTATTTAGTTAACTAAAATTTAACAACAAGTCAATACGATCCCATGGAAATTTAACCCAATGTCATTGAATACAGAAAACTATTGAATCTAAAGCAACTTGTGCCTTACATGTTTCATGCCGGTGCCAGTGGAGTCATGACCGGAAATTATTTGACAACCCAAGGGGCAAGTCTTGACGATGACATGGAAATGATCACACAGCTTGGTTTTGAAGCACGTATTTAATTTTTCAGGAGAATCCAAAAGATAGGTTAAACAATGTGCGCATCAGGATTTTTGCTTGTGGTTCTTTGGCCTGTCCGTTTAAATGTCTGTTCCCAGCATGGCAGGTGCCTGGGATAGTGTGGCTGCAATAACCCGGCAGGCAGATTCAAGCAGATTTATATCATCAATCTGCCCCAGACACAGCCTGAGACCGCCGGGCATAAATCCCGGTGCCACGGAGAAATATTCCCCTGGGGTGACATCAATGCCCTTGCTGCTCAATGCCATGACAGCATGGCTTTCCCGCATGGAAGGGGGAAGTTTCAGCCAGACATGGGGGCAATGGTCATGGAGTCCCAGTTCAAAGGGGGCCAGAATTTTTTTGACCACCCCTGTCCGCCTGGCAAGTTCCCTGGCCTGCAGCCCAAACAGGCGCTGGGCATTGCCGTCCCAGATCCACTGGGAAACCAGTTCTGCCATCAGGGGAGAGGCCATCCATGAGGTGATCCGAAGACCTGTGAGCATTTTATTATAAAAGGCCTGGGGGGCAAGGGCATAGCCCACCCGGAGTCCCGGGGCGATTCCCTTGGAAAAACTGGTGACATAAAAGGACTGATTCGGTATCAGGGATGAGACAGGAGCCAGGGGCCCATCGTTTTCCTGGATTTTTTCGGGTTCTTTGTTTTGCCCCATGCCCCGGGAAAGACCGCCGAACACGTCATCTTCGATCAGAAACAGGCCGGATCGTTCAATGATTTCGGCAATTGACTGCCGCCTGTTTTGGGGCATGACAGCAGTGGTTGGATTGTGAAAATTGGGGATCAGATAAACAACCCTGCATGGGAATGAGTTTATTTTTTCTTCCAGGTCTTCCGGAACCATGCCCATTTTGTCCATGGCAACCGGTTTAAGCACCAAATGGAGCATGGCGGCAATACTCCGGATGGCAGGGGAGGTCGTGGTATCTGTGAGGATGGTGTCTCCGGGACGGGTCATGGCCATGAGGGATAAAAATCCACCATGGAGGGCCCCATTGGTAATGATCACCTGGTCAGGGTCGGCGGTGATACCCAGTTTTTTGAGCCAATGGGACCCTGCTTCCAGATGGGATGTCCGGGCAGAGCCGGGCTGGTATTGGAGCAGGGAGGCGAAATCCGGGTGGTTTCCCAGCTCCTGGAATCCTTTTTTAAACACCGGGTCTTTGGCCAGGCTGCAGGGGAAATCCGAGCGCAGATCAATACGCCCGGCCAGTTGGTCTTCCCTGGGCCAGGGCGTCCGGGCAGAGGGAGGATCTTTTCTGACAAAGGTTCCCCTGCCGATCTCTCCTTTGACCATGCCCCGTTCTGCGGCAAGAGCATAGGCTTTGGTTACGGTTCCAAAATTGATATTCAGGGCATAGGACAACTCCCGCTGGGCAGGCAGTTTTTCCCCCGGGACCAGTCGGCCGTTACGGATGTCCCGGCAAAGGGCATCGGCAATGGCAACATATTTGGGGCTGGCAAGGAGGTCAGGGTTTGGCATCCACATGGGCAGGTCCTTAAAATTGTTATGGTGACAATAAAATTGTTGCATAACAATTTTAAAGAAGCAATACCATATGCATGGATTAACACATAAAATTTAAGGAAAACGTCATGATACCCAACCAAAAAAATCTGTTCAGCATACCTGAAGGGGTCACCTATTT
>JAHIVS010000362.1 GCA_018816605.1 Pseudomonadota bacterium | reverse complement strand
TCGTTGTACCGCACAAATTAAACAAAAAGGCCTGGTGACACCCGTCACCAGGCCTTTTTGTTTATGATTTTCAGGAAAGAGATTCCCAGGAAAAGATATCCTCCCGTGTTAAAAGGGTGGCTGCCCTGGCTGCTATCCTTGTATGGGGATTTAAGATATCCAGCATGAGATAATCGAGCCCTGCTGCGGCCAGCATGGAAAGATAGGTGGTTTCCACCAGGGTTTTCCGGGATTTATCAATTACTCCTGTGGTCAGGTTGGACAACCCTGCGATTGTCCTCACCGGAAATCCCAAAAGCTCCGGCAGCATGGAAATTGTTTTCAAAAGTTCCCTGGCCCTGAAAAGTCCGTCGTCCCAAGACAACGGCGGCACCACAGGATCTATGATCAGATGTTCCTTTGCCACCCCGGCCAGCTCCACCCGGGCCAGCAGTTCCAGAGCTATTTCAAACCGCTCACTGCTGTCTTTGGGGACCCGGCTGTCCGGATAGAGCAAAAATCCAATCAGGTCGGTCTTATACTTTTTTGCCAGGGGCAATATCTGTTCAAGCTTGGCAGGCTCCAGGGAAATGCCGTTGATAATGGTTTTGTTCCGGGCAACGGCAAGTCCGGCCGCCATGGCCGCAGGATTGGTGGTATCTATTAAAAGGGGCAGATCCGTGACCTGTTCCACAGCCTTTATAAAAAAAACCATGGCAGATTCAGAATCTTTTCCCAGAGGGCCGGTATTGATATCAATACCATGGGCTCCTTGTTGAACACAGCGAGTTACAAGGGCTTGTATGGGAATGGGATCCTTTTTTGCAAGGGCCTGCCGGATGGAATCCTTTGTAATCCGGAGATTGTCTGCAATCAGTTTCATGTGGCCAAACTCCCTGGTCTCGGGTATAAAAATTGTCTATCCATCTTTATTCAACAGGTGCGTTTTCAATAGTTGTCCTGGTAGGATTCATTTTCATACCACTGTGCAGCAAATTTCCCAAAGAAACCGCGAAATTATCATATTTTTCCGCACAACAATTTTTCCTAACCGCTTCAGCCAGCGCATTATACTGATCTTCGTCCAAAATCCCCCTCCTTTTTTTCAACATCGCAACTTCTATGGGCAAACCGATTTCACAATAAGCCCTCAAAACCGCATCCAACTCAGAAGAGGTCAAAACCAGGTCTTTCCTGTTCAAGGCATTCAACAACCGTCTCCCTCTTCCGCTTTCGGCAAATTCCATAACCTTCTCAAGCAAATCTTTATTCTCCATAAAAAAGATTATCCGGTTTGGCTGAAGGATCTATCTCCAAACGCAACTCCTTCCAGGCAGGGGTGTTACCCCCCCGGGGGGTGTCGTCCTAAGCGGACACAAATAACAAATATGAAAGACAACGCTATTCAGTTGCCGGTCGTCCATTGGCCCCGTTGAGATAGGGTTGTAAAATCGGCACCATTCCCTTCAGGACCTGGAGAACCAGGGCAGAGGTAAAGCCAAATCCATTGGCCGATTGCCCGGTTACAAAAGTGGTCAAGGTTCCGAAATGATTATCCCCAATATAAAAAACAAAGGTCGCCGTCCGATTCAATGCCTGGGAAGAGCTCCTGACTCCCGAAGCGGTCGAGGTAAAGATCCGGTTATCACCGGTACCGGTCTTTCCGCCAATGGTCATTAATTCACCGTTTTCCTGGTAAAAACTGTGATTCAGGCGGTTGGCGGTCCCCTCGCTGACAACTTTCCCCAGCACCGCCTTGAGTACCCGGGCCACCTCCGGATACAACACCCGAACAGGAATGGGGGCTGGAGACTCGACAATGGTCTCATAGGGTGTCTCTTTAGCAAATTCCACCCGGGTAAACCGGTGAGTCGACATACGGCTACCATCATTGAGGATAATTCCCATGAGTTCGGCAAGCGCTGCCGGCCTGTCCCCGGAACTCCCCAGAGCCGAACCCAGAGACGGCACCAGATGATCAAACGGATAGCCCATGCTTTTCCAGCGGCGATGGATATCTGCAAAAGCGTCCTGTTCCAGCACCATCCTCACCCGACTCTTTCTGGCCTCTTTTACCTTCGTGTGCATCAGCCAAGCGTATATCTCATGACGAACCCCGCGGCTTTTGGCCATGGCATCGCCCAAGGACTTTTCCCCTTCCTGCTGAAGATACGCCAGCAGCCACAATTCCAGGGGATGATCTC
>JAHIVS010000361.1 GCA_018816605.1 Pseudomonadota bacterium | reverse complement strand
TGAACAACAGATCCACGCCTGAGGCGGCCATGTACTCAATGGCCTGTTTCCCGTTTTCAACCAATGTCACATCGTATCCTTCTGCAATGAGAATTTCCTTGAGAAGGCGCCTGACATTGTGCTCATAGACCGGTTCCATTTTCCCGGGTGGTGAAAAACGGGTCGGAAAGCCGTTTGATATTCTCCTGTTCAATGCCATGGCCGCTGTCTTCAATGTGAATCCTTATAAAATCATCCGCCGTGGTCTCGGTGGTGATCAGAAGTTGTCCCCCGTTCTCCATGGCCTGGGCGGCATTGATGATCAGGTTGATAAACACCTGGCGGATCTGTTCTTCATCAATGGGGATAACGGGCAGGGGGTTCAAAAATTGTTTCTTTCTTTTTGAAAGGGCGGCTGCCATCTCGTTAATGGCCGTGATGATTTCTCCTATTTCCCCTTTCCGTGAAATAATCCTGTAATCCAGATCCTCCTGAATCGCCTTTAAACCGTTTTTCACCAGCTTTACCTTATTGGCAACCGCCCCGGCAATCAGTGTGCTGACCACAAACGAAATAAGCACCCCCATAAAAATGATCGCGTAAAATTTATTTCTTAATTTTTCCGTCTGGTGGTTGATATCCTCGACCAGTTCGTTGGCCCAGATATACCCGATGGTCTCCTTGTCCCGTATCACAGGATACATGCAGTTCATGATATTTCCCCGCACCAGCACTGCCGTTTGAACCATTTTTTGCCCGGTCTCCATTACCCTGCGGCCCTGATGGGTCTGGGAGATGGATTGCCCGACCTTATGCCCCAGTTCCCGGCTGGGCCCGTAGGTGATAATGGCATCCAATTGTCTGGAATAATACCCCACGCCGATTCCGGGTTCCGCATCTGCAATGGCATCGGTATCTGCCCTTAGAATGGAATTTAACAGGGCAATTTTTCGGGACCGGGGGGCATCCTGGCTGCCGGCCGAAAGCAGGATCTCATCAAAACTTCCCTTAAGCCGAAGGTCCATCAGCTTTGCCAGGGCGAACAGCTTGTTTTGCTTTTCTTTGAGAATGGCATTTTGGGCATTCATCATCAGAAAATACCCGGTTCCCGGAACCGACAGGACAATCATGCCGGTCAATAACAGCAAAATGGAAAATTTTAAGGGCATGTATAATTTCTTTTCGATCACAACCTCCTGGTTAAAGGACCCATCGGACATAAGACCGAGCATAAGAATTGATAAACAGGACAGGCGGTTCCTTGTTGTCAAGTAAGGGATGAAAAAAACCGGCCTTTCCATGGGAAGAATTCAAAGGGGGTCAAACAACCCAATCCCAACCGGTTGACTTCCCCCCTTTGCCGGATTATAGAACAAAGGGCCCCGTGTCTGTTTTGTTTTCAAATGAAAAGGAGAGAATGTGCTCTATTATAAATCGGCAATTGAGCTGTCCCGGGCCATCAGAAAAAAACAGGTGTCACCTGTGGAACTCATGCAGCACACCCTTGACCGCATGGATCTTTTAAATCCAAAACTCAATGCCTTCATAGCCCTGGATCCTGAAAGGGCCATGGACCGGGCACGGGTCATGACAGAAGCCGTTGCCAGGGGGGAAAATCTGGGCCCCTTTGGGGGGATCCCCATGGGGGTAAAGGATCTTGAAGATTCGGCAGGGCTTGTGACAAGCTTTGGCTCCATCCCGTTCAAGGAGAACAGGGTTCAAACAGATTCTGTTCAGGTGTCCAGACTCAAGGCGGCCGGTGCCATTGTGGTGGGAAAAACAAATGTCCCGGAATTCGGGTTCACCGGATTTACCAAAAACAGACTCCACGGCATCACCCGAAATCCATGGAATCCGGATGCCACCCCGGGCGGGTCCAGCGGCGGGTCTGCCTTGCCGGATCAAATTTGATGTTTATAATAGTTCCAATAAGCGGCAGGAAAAAACAATGAGAGTGAATCATATGACCGTGATTATTTTATGATGGCTGCAAAAATTTCCAGATCATCATTGTCACAGGTTGGGGTTGAAGGGGCTTTAATGGCCTTGTCGCCTTTGCCCTTTGTTTT
>JAHIVS010000360.1 GCA_018816605.1 Pseudomonadota bacterium | reverse complement strand
GCCTTGGCCACAAATGAAGCGGGAAATTTCTTGTCATCCAGAATCAGTCCGTCAAAGGGATTAATGGCGGCAACCTCTATATCCAGTTCGGAGCTAAGGCTCTGGGAAAGGCCGTCCACATATCCCCCTCCCCCGCTTAATACTATTTTTTCCACCCTAAGCTCATTGCTGCCGGACTGAAAGGTATGCACCACATCACAAATTTCAGAACACCAGGCATTTGCTGTATTCCGGCTGATCTCTGCCAGGGCCTTGGCCTCTTCCTGGGACGCTTTTCCGCCCAGAAGCATAGTTTGAGCTGCCTCAATACTGATTCCCAAGGTTTCTGACAGGTCGTCCAAAATCTGGTTTGTGCCGGAAACATTATCCCGCATCATCAGGGAGATCGTCCCTTTAAGAATATTTAAAGAGGTTTTTGACGCTCCGACATCCACCAGGAGGGTCACTTGCTCAGGGTCGCCGCCGGGCAGGGTTTCGTAAATATTTTGCAGGGCAAAGGTATCGACATCAATAATTTTGGGGGTCAGGCCGGCCAGGGCAATCAAATCAATATACTCGGCCACCAAATCTTTTTTCACCGCCACCAGCAGTACATTCATTTGATCCGGTGAAAAATCACTTTCCCCGAGAATCTGGTAGTCAATATTCACATCATCAATGTCGTAGGGGATATATTGTTCGGCTTCGGAATAGATGGTTGCCTGGAGTTCCTTTTCAAGCACCTTTGCCGTGTTGATTGTTTTTATGACCACAGAATGCCCGCCCGTTGAAATGGCCACATTCTTTTCTTTGATTTTATGGGTTTTAAAAAGAGTGCGGATGGTATTGGCAAGACCGTCCATATCAGCCACCCGCCCTTCGACAATGGTCCCTGGTGAAACCTGGGCCACACCGAAATTTTTAAGGATATTCCCTTTTTTGGAGGTCCCGATCTCAGCTACTTTTATGAAAGAAGAGCCGATGTCCAACCCCACAAGATGATCCATTTTCCTAAATAACATATACGCTTATCCTTATATGGCAAGCCAGATACCTCTGGACAGCATGCAATACAATTGATTTTTTGTATTGATATCTAGTAGCAATATTACTATAATTTGATACGGTATGACTCTAAAGTCAAGTATAATCGTCATCTGTGACAGATGAATACCAAAAATGTCAAAGATTTGTCAAACATAAAACATTATAATTATGAAAAAAAGTACATAAATCAAGGAGCAAAGTGAACACAATCCCACAACCGGAAGCGGACGTCCAGAGTGTACGTCCTTTTATATTGGTCAAAGCCTTCACTTTCGCAAGCCTGATCGTCATGCTGGTGGCCACCATTGCCATCGCCGCCCTGAATGCCCACTGGGTCAGGAATATTCTCCTTGAAAAAAACAAAGAATACAATTCCCTTTTGGTTGAAAACCTCAACCACCAGATCTTTTTGCGGTTCATTGCACCTGTTGTATACCAGCATGGAGAGATCAAATTAAGGGAGAAAAGCCAGCACCAACTGCTGGATGCGGTCATTAAATCGACCCTGCACAGCTTCCATGTTGAAATGGTCAATATCTACGGCACCGATAATATTATCGGGTACAGTTTTGATGAAAGCCGAGTGGGGACTGAAAACGCCGGGGGGGTCCACTATGAAAAGGCCATGAAAAACGAGGCCACCTCCAAATTGATCCAGAAGGGCAGTTTTCTTGAACTGATGTTCTGGTTTCCCCGGGAGACAAAAATCATCACCTTTGCCCCTTTAATTCAGGAGGTACAGCTTGCCCGTTCAGAAGAACAGATGGTCCTTGGCGTTATTGAGGTGATCAGGGATATCTCCGGTGATTACCAAAAGGTTTTTAAACTCCAGGGCCTAATTGTGGTCTCCTGCGCCATCATCATGGGCATCCTGTTTCTCATTCTCAGGTTTGTCGTAAAACGCGGAGAAAAGATTATTGAGCATCGGGCAGAAGAAAGGCTCAGGCTGGAGGAAAAACTGCGTCAGACAGAGCACCTTTCCGCAATTGGAGAAATGACTGCCGGGGTTTCCCATGAGATTCGAAACCCATTGGGCATCATCAAAAGCAGCGCTCAATTGATGAAAAAAAAAATGGACAAACTGGACCCAACCAGCAGAATTCCCGATATCATTGTGGAGGAATCCACCCGCCTTGACCACATTATCAAGGACTTTCTCGATTTTGCAAAACCCAAGGTCCCGGATTTGAGACCCTGCAGCCTGGAGGATGTGGTTGAAAAAAACCTCACCTTTCTGGCATCCCAGATTGAAGAAGCCCAGATCCAGATTATTAAAAATTATCAGGAGGATCTGCCTGAAATCCTTGCCGATACCGCCATGCTCTATCAAACCTTTTTGAACATTCTATTAAATTCCTTCCAGGCATTGAAAAAAAACGGTGTGATCACCATACGCATCTGGTCGGAATCAGATCAAGTGCATATCAGTTTCACAGATAATGGTGCCGGTATCAGTGAGGATGTGATAAAGAAAATATGGACACCTTTTTTCACGACCAAAGATACAGGAACCGGTCTCGGCCTTGGAATCGTCAAAAATATTATTGAAGCCCACAAAGGCCAGATCCGTATCTCCAATGTGCAACCCTTGGGGACCTGTGTTGAAATCGCCTTACCGGTTTAGGAGAGATACTGAATGGAAAACATATTGATAGTGGATGATGAGAAGCATTATCCGATGATTATCAGCGAGATTCTCCAGGAAGAAGGCTATTGCCCTTTCACAGCCTCAAGCGGCATGGAAGCCCTGGACATATTAAACACCCGGCTCATCGACCTTGTCCTCACCGATGTGAAAATGCCGGGGATGAGCGGAATTGACCTTCTTGAAAAAATCAAGGGAATCAAACCAGATATGCCGGTCATCATCATGACCGCATTCGGGAGCGTTGAACGGGCTGTTGAAGCCATGCACAAGGGAGCATATACCTTTATCCTCAAACCCTTTGAAAATGATGCATTGATTGCCCACATTGCCAAAGCCCTCTCCATGTACAAAATTGTGGAAGAAAACAATCTTCTCAGGGATGCCATGCGCACCAGATATCAGTTTGATCGCATCATTGGTAAAAGCAAGCCCATGCAGGAATTGTATGACATCATCCAAAAAGTGGCTCCCACCAACGCCTCTTTTCTCATCGAAGGAGAAAGCGGCACGGGCAAGGAGCTTGTGGCAAAAGCCATCCACTATAACAGCTTGAGAAAGGACAAGTCCCTTGTGGCTGTCAATTGCTCAGCCTTTGCTGAATCCCTATTGGAAAGCGAATTGTTCGGACATGAAAAAGGCGCCTTCACCGGGGCGGCCAATATGAAAAAAGGCCGGTTTGAACTGGCGGACAAAGGCACCTTGTTCCTGGATGAGATCGGAGAACTTCCCATGGGCCTCCAGGTCAAACTTCTCCGGGTCCTCCAGGAACGCACCGTTGAGCGGGTGGGAGGAACCATGGAGATTCCCGTGGACTTTCGTCTGATAGCGGCCACCAATAAACTTCTTGAAGAGGAAGTTAAAAAGGGAAGGTTCAGGGAAGACCTCTATTACAGGCTCAATGTGGTAAAGGCAACCATCCCCCCCCTAAGGGATCGCCCGGAGGATATCATCCTGCTGATCAATCACTTTATCGAAAAATATACCAAGGATCCCGGGTCTGTCAGCCGGGTGACCGGGGTCAACAAGGAAGCTGCCCAGATCCTGTGTGAGTGCGAATGGAAGGGCAATGTAAGGGAATTGGAAAACGTCATCGAACGCGCGGTCATCCTTTCCAGCGATAAGTTGATTTGCCCGTCCGACCTGCCTCCCAACATCCGCCGGCCTTCGAGGACCTCCCTCCGGCTGGAGGGGATTCCCGAAGGCGCCGGTTTGTCAGAAACCCTTGCTGCTGTTGAGAAAAGGATGATTCAACGGGCCATGAAACTATCCGGAAATGTCCAGACAAAAGCGGCAGATATGCTGGGCATCGGCAAAAGCGGTTTGAACCAGAAGCTCAAAAAATTCAATCTGGACAAGTAGGGGATACAGGGCATAAAAATTGAACAAAAAACAGAGAACCACTGAAAGTTCAAGATTTTAAACCCTTATCAAGCGCCTATTATTTCAGGTAACTTCCGGCACTGCTTCGTAAAACCCCTCGGATCAAGTTCAAAATAATGAACTTTTGGCAGCCACCGGAGACCATTGGGCGGCCCCTGTTTCAGGGTCAAAAACTAAAAAAGACTGTTATTCTAAGGATTTATAAAAAAATGGTGCGCTGGCAGGGAATTTGCAATGTACTATATGCACTAACCAAAGGTTAGTTTTTTCATCTTTTTTTCCTTTTCTGAAAAAGGCTGCCAGTGGCAGCCTTTTTTAGTTTTGATTCCTGGTTTGGGTTTATCCGAAGACTACCTGGTACCCTTGATTCTGCTTTCGGCCATATCCCGGTATAGGGACTTTTCATGCCCGCTGACAATTTTTTCATACATCTTCAGGCTCGATTCGTAATCATTGCCGGCTTCGTATATACCGGCCAGGGCAAAAAGGGCCTCATCCTTTAACAAATTGGAGGAACCTGTTTCAATCTGAAGAAAATAGGCCTTGGCCTGGTCAAGATCCTTTCTTGCCTGGGAGACATGTCCCAGGGAAGCCAGAAGAAAATTTTTCAGGCTTCCATCGGTTTTGAACATTTCCAAGGCCTCTTTATACAATTCAAAGGCCCTGTCGTATTCGCCTGCATCAAAACATATCTTTGCAAATTTGACCTTGCCCATTCTTCCGGCACTGGTATTTGAATAATCCGCAAAAACAGCTTCAAAATCATCCTTGACCGCGTTAAATCCCTTTACCGGATCATCGGCCTGGGCATAGGTGACGGCTGCCTTTGCCACCAGGTCTGATGCGGTATTTTCAGAATTTTTAAAACTGAACATAATGCCTGAAAAAACGACAATAACCCCAATGATTGCAACGGCAATCAACAAGAATTGTTTTTTATTTGCCGCCAACAGGGTCAATGCGCTTAACATTTTTTCCTGAAAAGGGTCTATCTGTTCAAGTTCTTTTCTCCGTTCGTTCGATACACTATGGTCTGCCATACACCCACCTTCATCTTAAAAAAATTATTAGGTTACCACACAAGGCTTTTATATATCCAACCGGTTTCACCGTCTGCGTGCTCAATCTGGATCCAGTTCCCGGTGTGCTTGAGCACCTTGAAGGGCACCCCCCGCTCAACCGTAAACAAAAGCTTGCCCGTTGTCTCCGGCTGGGACCGGACATTACATCCGGGCTTGATGGTAATAACCCCGTCAATTTTTCCCAAAAGCGAACTATGGACCCAGGCCATGTCCCCTTCAAAGTCTTTTATTTTATACCAGTCTTCCTTTTTTTCAACGACCACTAACGGATGATATTTTTCAACCTGCCACAACACTTCATACTTTTCTCCCGGCCCCGATCGCAGATTGGCAACCTCCGTTTTAACGGACATCCGTTCATTAGCCAGGCCGGTGCCCGCTAAAATCAACATCCCAATGGATACAGGCAACATATATTTAAACAGACGAATAAAAAAACGGTCTTCCATACAAATTCTCCATTTCTATCATCAGCGGAATATCATTCCCGCCTGGTATACCAAAAAAGACATGGACCATGCAACCATAGTTGTATAAATCACGTTAAACCAGGCCCATTTGGCAGAGGATTCCCTGTAAATTGTCATCACCGTGGCAAAACAGGGGACATACAGCAGCACAAAAACCATCATGGACAGGGCAGACAGCGGGGTCATGCCCGATCTTTTCAATGCAGTCTCAAGGGCCTGACCATCCTCCTGTCCCACCCCGTACAGCACCCCCATGGTACTGATCACCACCTCTTTGGCCACAAAGCCTGTCACCAGGGCCACACTGGCCTGCCACCCAATGCCAATGGGTGCAAAAACCGGCTCCAGGCCTTTGCCGATATAACCGATATAGGATTTGGAAATCCGTTCCTGCTCCTTTTTATTCCCAATTTCCCGCAATTCCAGTGCCTGTGCCTGGGCAAGGGCCATGGCACTGCCATGGTCGGCGGACTTGATTCTGGCGGCATAGGTTTCCGAGACCCTGGCAGACATGGCATCATAATCCATGGAATAGGAAATGTTTTTTGGAAAACTTGACAGGGCCCAGATGACAATGGATCCCACCAGAATAACCCCTCCCATTTTTTTGAGGAACATTTTGCTCCTATCCCACATGTGAATCATCAGGCTCTTCAACATGGGCATTCGATAGGGAGGCAGCTCCATAACAAAGGGGGCATCCTCCCCCTTAAACATCATGGAACGCAAAATACGGCCGGATAAAATGGCCATGACAATCCCGGAAAGATAGAGACAAAAGATTATGGTACCGGCCCTGTGGGCAAAAAAACTGCCGGCCAGGACAATATAAACCGGCAGCCGGGCCGAACAGGACATAAATGGCGTCATCAGGATGGTCAGTATCCTGTCCTTGTCATTTTCAAGGGTCCGGGCGGCCATGATGGCCGGCACATTGCAGCCGAATCCCATGAGCATGGGAATGAAGGATTTTCCATGGAGCCCGGCCGTGTGCATAACCCGGTCCATGAGAAAGGCAGCCCGGGCCATATACCCGGTATCTTCAAACAATGCAATACAGAAAAACAAAATTAAAATATTGGGCAAAAAGACAACCACACTCCCGATACCGGCAATAATTCCGTCCAAAAGAAGGGATTTGAAAAGGGAGGGTGCCATCAGCCCTTCAAGTGTGTTGGATACCCCGGCCACACCGGCTTCAATCCATTCCATGGGGTATGCACCAAGGGTAAATGTCAGTTGAAACATGGCCCAGATGAAAAAGATAAAGACAGGGATACCGAAAAACCGATCTGTCAGCACCAGATCAATATTCCGGGAGATATCAATCCTTCGGATGGCCAGATTGGTGACGGTTTCCTTTACGATCCCGGCAATCACCCCGTAACGGTCATCCGTAAGAACGATCTCAAAATCATCCTGGTAGAGATCATAAATCCGTCTGCGGCAGACCGCCGCAAGTTCCAGGACCTCTGCCTTGCGCCCCGGGTGAAGGTCCAATATCTGCTCTTTGACAAGTTTATCATCCTCAAGGATCTTGATGGCTTTCCAGCGAATCAGGACATCCCCATCCTCAAGGCCGGCCAGCTTAAGTGCGGATTCAATCTTTGAAATGCATCCTTCGATCTCATGGCCGTACCGTATGGTTCTAAATTCTTTTTGCTTGTGAAACGCGCTTACCTCCCGGACAGCGGCCTCAACCAGAATGTCGGTTCCCTTGTTTTTGTTTCCGATGGTAAAGACAACGGGCAATCCCAGCAATGCGGATAATTTTTTTTCATCAATTTTAATGCCTTTGGCTTCCGCCATGTCTGCCATATTCAAAACAAAGAGGGCCGGCCGGCCCAGTTCCCGAATCTGGAGAGCCAGGAAAAGGCTTCGTTCCAGATTGGACGCGTCAATGATGTTGATCACAATATCCGGGGCTTCATCAATAATGAAATCCCTTGCCGTTATCTCCTCTATGGAAAAGGGTGTCAGGCTATACGTTCCCGGAAGATCCACCACCTTAAGGTCATAATCCCCATGGATCAGACGGCCTTCTTTTTTTTCAACGGTTACCCCGGGCCAGTTGCCGACTTTCTGCCTGGCACCGGTCAGGTTGTTGAATAGGGTGGTTTTCCCGCAATTGGGATTGCCGGCCAGGGCAATGGTAAGTTTTTGTTTCATTTTTATCTTTTTTTAGAACTGACATTTTCAACCAAAATATTGGCTGCCTCCTCAATGCGGAGGGAAATATGATATCCCTTGACAACCAGCTCAAGGGGGTCTTTTAAAGGTGCATATTTTTCAACATATATGCGGGTGCCTCTGTTGATGCCCATCTCAAGAAGCCTCCGCCGCAATTGGGTTTCTCCGGAGACCCGGACAATGGTCCCCTCCTCTCCTGCCTTCATCTGGCTTAAGTTTACGGGAGCCGTATCTTCAACACCTGCGAAGGTTACCGGCCCCTGCTCCCTTTCAACGGACTGAACCCAGATTTTCTGGGCCATGCCGGTGCCAATGACCAGCCGGTTCTCCCCAACCGCAATGACCACCTGACCCCCGAATCCATTGGAAACAACCTCAATGCGGTCATTGATTTTCAATCCCATTGAAGAAATCCGCAACTGCATGTTTTTGCCGGCTTCCAATTCCTTGACAACCAGCTTTTCCCCCGGTTTGGCCTTGTGAAGGAGAACCAGCTTTTTTCGATCGGCCATGCACTGGGAGCACAGTCCGTATATTTCCATCTTGTGCTGGAGCATATAAAAGCCATAGGCCTCTGCAACTTTTTGCTGAAGGGCCTCCAGGGCTTCATCCTTAAATTCGAGAATGGCGCTGCACTTTGCACAGACCATATGGTCATGGTGAATCCCCAGATGGCGGTGCTCATAAAGGACGTCTTCTCCGGAATCAAAGGCCACCCGGCTTGCAAAACCAAACCGGCACAGATGCTCCATGCTCGAGGTCACAAACCCGGGATCCAGATGAATGCCGTCTTCTCTCAACTGCCGTAAAATATCGGCATGGGTCACATGGTGTTCCAGCTTTAAAAAGGCCTCAAGAACCTTGAACCTGTCATCAAACTTGTCAACACCCTGTTGCTGAAAAAGCCGTTTAAACTGCTTTTTCTCCTGCTCATGTCTGTTTATCATTTATCGTATCCCATAAATTAACGCTCTAAGATATTATAGCTAAATACGGATGTCAAGCAATGCCATGACCCCGAAACAGCTGGGGTTGATTTAAAGAAAGATACCGCCGTCTATGGAAAAAATAAGGATTACTTTAACTGACTGTCCTTGCTGCCGCGCCGGTTGAAGCCGGTGAAACGCGGCTGCTTTTCTTCAAGCGCCGACTGACATCGGATACACAAACGAACACCGGCAACTGCCTTGCGGCGAGCCTCGGGAATAGCAGCTTCACATGCCTGGCAATGGGTTAAGCCCGCCCCCTCCGGCAACCGGCTCCTGGCAAGCGCTACGGCATCTTCCACGCTGGCGTCAATCTGATCTTGCACCGCCCCGTCACGGGACCAGCCACCTGCCATAATTTTCTCCTGTTCGGCCCCATTCCACCTGTTCAAGCGACAGAATAGGGGCCGCGATATAAGGGTAAATCCGTGTCAACGCTTTGAGGGCAAAGGGTGGACTCAGGGTTTTCCGGTCTGCACAGGATGGTAGTGGACATACACCTTGCGGAGCATCTCAAGACCTGAGATAAGCGTGCTCTCCACGGTATCGGCTATCGTATCCCCATCCTTTACACGCAAATTCCCATCAATGCCAATGGTAAGATTCACCACCAGGTAGGGACCGAATCTGTGTGCATGAATATCTTCGATGGATTTGATCTCTTCCATCTCCTCCAGAAGTTCATGTATCCTTTCGGAAAGCTCCCTGCTGGGAACATTGTCCATGAGATCAGAAGAGGCTTCCCGGAGAATATCCATTCCGGTTTTTGCGACAATGAGTGCCACGACAGCACCTGCCAAAGGGTCTCCCCAG
>JAHIVS010000711.1 GCA_018816605.1 Pseudomonadota bacterium | reverse complement strand
TTTTATTATCTTCACCAGAATTCGGACGTAGCCGGGGCAGATGTCAATCCTTTGACCCATTATCAGAATTTTGGCGTTTTTGAACTCAGAAACCCCAGCTGCTTTTTTAATACAACCTTTTATCTGACCCAAAATATTGATGTGGCTTTGATAAACATGAATCCCCTTGCGCATTTCATGCGGTATGGGGCAAATGAAGGCAGGATTGCCATAGAAGACTTTGACCAAAGCTATTATTTGTCCCAAAATCCTGATGTGGCCGCCTCAGGCCTGCCAGCTTATAAGCACTTTGTCCTCTACGGTGCAAAAGAGGGCCGAGACCCATCTGCTGAGTTTAATGCCAGCTATTATCTGCAGCTCTATCCGGATGTGGCAGCCAGCTATATCTCCCCTTTTGAGCATTATTATACCTTAGGCAGGGATGAGGGGCGAAGGCCATCCTCCCAGATCACCATACCCGACGGCAGCACTGATACGGTTAATGGAAGTGAACTGGCAGACACCATCACCGGTAACGCAGACGACAATACCATTAACGGCCTTGGCGGCAATGACATTATCTATGGAAAGGGAGGGGCTGACACCATAGACGGCGGCGCCGGCAACGATAGCATCACAGGGGGCACAGGCAATGACACCCTTAAAGGCGGTACTGGCAATGATACAATCAATGGAGAGGCTGGGGATGACAGCCTGGACGGTGGTACAGGAAATGATACCCTAGAGGGTGGAAACGGAGCTGATACCATACAAGGGAAAGAGGGAGCAGATACGATCACAGGTGGGTTGGGTGATGACACCATTGATGGTGGAGATGATGACGATGTGATAACCGGGGGAGAAGGAAAAGATACCCTGACCGGTGGCGATGGATTTGACCGCTTTTTGTATACTACATTGAATGAGGGTTCCGCAACTCCGGGAGAGGGAGATAGTCTCAGTGCCGAAGATTTTATCAGCAGTGAGGATACCCTTGAGTTTAACGCAAGTGTTTTTGGGGACAGCGGGCTGTCAGGAACCATCTCTTTGGCCAGAGTTGCCTTTAACACTGATGAGGCCACCACCCTTGCAAATCTGACCACGGCAGCAGGAACTGACCAGGAGGGCTATGCCGTCCAATTTGACGGCAGCACCTTGGATGCCACACTCTATGATGCTGTGGATACAGCATTGGCTACAGGGGCTGCCGCAATAGGAAAAGGATTCGTTGTTATCAGTAATGGAACCGATACGGTGGTGCTGTTTGATAATGAGTTTGGAACAGCCACTAATAGTTCTCTGGTTGAAATGGTTACTCTGACTGGTATGGCAAGCGTTTCAGGTATGGTTTCTAATCAAGACCTGGTAATTTACTAAAAAATAATAGAATATCATTCGATTGGCTTTCTATTCTTAGAATAGAAAAGACCCTCGGCTCTATAGAACCAAGGGTCTTTTTTTGTGCTACTAAAAGAGATAGGCTAAAGTGATTATACCTCTTTTAGGATATACCGCTATACTGCATCGATGAAGTTTGTTGCATCAAATGCGCCAGCTGTAACACCGCTAAACACACCGACCAAAGCAATATCAGCAGCGGCCAAATCTGCACCGACATCTGCACCCTCAACAGCATTATAGAGATAAGCTTTGCCATCCTGATATGCCAGAATATAGCCTTTATTAGTATCGGCTGCTACAGCAACAGTCTGACCAATGGCTGCAAGCAGACCAGTACCATCAGTGTGGCTGTCAAGGTCATTTGCAGTTCCGTTGCCTGCCATTTCATAGGACAGTTCAAGAACATTGGCAGCAGCTGTATTAAAAGTGAGCGTTGCAGTGGGATTTGCAGAAGCCGCCTGGAAAGTAGCGCTTGCTGCTGCGAAAGCAAATGTAGCATCAGCATCTGCCATCTCCAGACGATCAGCGCCATTATTGGTTGCATAGGCACCTGCGGTGAATCCTGTGAAATTCACACGGTTTGCTGCAGCGATCAGGCCATTCATTGCAACAATATCATCACCACCTGAAGAAATAATGACTGAGTCGATTCCATTCAATGTGGCGATTGTATCATTGGCAGCACCACCTGTAACGACGTCAGCCTGGTTCGTACCAGTAATTGTATTAACCTTAGTGCTGGAACCTTTAATGGCCAGACCGTTTGTGCTTGCACCAGAGGCCACTAATATAAAAGTACCGGTTAATGCAGAGGCGTCAATAGTTGAGTTAACATTGATCGCCAAACCACCGGTTGTAATAGATACATTACCTGCACCGGTAAGATTTACATTGGTCATGGCAGTCATGCCTGTGGCAGCTGCTAGGGTAAAGTTATCAGTAGCAGTAATGTTAAATGTTTCAACACCGGCAGCTGTAATGTCAGCAACAGTAATTGTGCTTGTGGTTACAGCACCATCTGAGATTCCAATGGTAAGGGTGTCAAGCTGTCCAACAGTGGTTGCTCCGGTAACACCAAAGTTAGGACCAACAGCCTGATCGCCTGAGATGGCTACATTGCCAGCAATAGTTGATGACATATTGGTAATGATCGCTCCGTCACCTACAGACTGAGCTGTAAGATGAAGACCGGTCAAAGTGGTCATCAGAGAAGCATCAAAGGTATCTGTTGCGCCATCATTATCATCATCAATCCGCAAAGTTTCAAAATTGGTCATTTTCGCAATAGTGGTGGAGGTATACTGGGCTGCATCTAGAAGAGCGATTGTATCTGTACCAGCTCCTCCGTTCAAAGTACCTGTACCAGAAAACACCAGAGCTCCCGCGCTTACTGTATCGTTTCCGCTACCACCTGTGAATACAGAAGCGTTAGAACCCATGATCACAGAGACACCACCAGTGCTGTTTGCAGCATTGATAGTTGCAATATTGGCTGCCAGAGCGGCACCGCTCAGGTTAACAAGTCCGGCACCACTAATTGTCAATGTTGCTGTTGCAGCATAGTCAGCAGCCACCAGAGATGTTGTAAGAGCGGTGGTGGCATTGATGGTGAGAGAGGTCATTGTTGTACCAGTATCAAGGTCGATTGCGCCAGCGACATTTGCAGCACCAGTCGAGGTGATTGTTACAGCAGAAGCACCTGTCTGGTTACGGGTAATGGTCGGAGTTCCTTTGATACCGCCATCGATGGAAATTGTACCTGCATCTGTTGCAGTTGCCATTGTATAAATAACATTACCCAATAACGTGGTCCCGTCACCTATAAGACCAACAGTCGTTCCAGTGCCCAAACTGCTAAAAGTAACTGCCTGAGTGCTACGGTCAGTGTAAACATGTGTTTCACTAGCAATAGTGGCAAAATTATACGTTGATGCACCTGAAGTATTGATATCACGTATGTAAAACTTTTCTACGTTAGTGATTGCTGCTGCTGTCAGGCTGCCTACAGCATTGGCACCTTCAACTGTCAGATTCAGGGTGTCAGTTCCAGAACCACCATTGATAATGTCAGAGCCGTTTAGTGTTGACTGTCCAACAGTAGCAGTCGTGGTGTTAATATACCCAGTGATAGTATCGTTAGAACCTGTACCGGTAATATTATCAGTGCCTGTGGTGAGTGCGAAAGTCTGTCCGCTAGTAGGGCCAGCTAAAGTAGTACCATCATCATTTTTGGCGATACGGCCTTCATTAGCGCCATATACCAGATAATGGTTTAGGGCCATGCTAGTGGTAATTCCAGCTGCGCCAAGATCAGAATAAGTGGCCAGGTAAGCGGCTTCGTCAAATGTTGCATAGGTGGAAGAAACAGCACGTCCTTCCTTATATCCAAAGGCTTCATAATGGGTGAATGCTTGAAGAGCAGTCATTGACTGGACAGCTGCTTCAGCATTTGCTCTATAGTACTGAGCATTAAACCATGAGTTGGGGACGCGGCCTTCAGCAGCACCATAACTTGTGTAATGAGCAAGAGCTGATCCAGACCAGTTGGCTGCTACATCAGCGTACTGAGTGAGGTAATAAGTTGCATTAAAAAAAGTTCCTTGTAATGCCATGTTTTTTTCTCCTTTTAATTAATTAAAATTTGCAGACTCAAGTCTGCATTGGCCAAAATATTATAATAGTACCGTCTTATATATAAAGTTGTGACGGTATTGTCAAGCCTGTTTCATTGGTTTTTCAGGTGTTCCACGTTGTTTATTGGTTTGTTTCCCACATAAATCATACACGGGAGGATTCCATTTGCATTTGTATCATCCACGATGCCCACGAGTGGATGTATGTGTCGGTTAATTCCCTGTTTCTAAGGCCGGTCCAGGACTTTAAAATTTCATCCCATTGTCTGGACGAAATGGGCAGGATATTTTCCTGAAACGATGCGCCGGAAAATGTGTTCTTCTGATCAAAAAGTTCATGATGGTGACAGATTACCATATCAAATACAGACCTAATATAAAACATTCGGGCTGCAATGCGCAAGGGAAAATCTGTGGTGATAGCCCAATTTCTGAAACGCTCCAGCGATTCCCCTGGTTTGATCGCCATCTGAGCCGTATCTTCAGTGGTGCATATTCTGAAGGTGTGCGCCAGAAATTTTCGTAAAGACAAAGGAACAGTATCAAACCAGATGATAAAGGCTTCCCAGGGGGTGATTATTTTTTTTGCATCACCCATTCTATTGGGCCTCCACGATCAGTTCAAGAAACTGATCCTTGGTAAGGACCAAAAGCTGTCCGGAGCGCTTGCCATTGTTTATGGTCTCAATATTGTATTCCACATTATTGGGCAGGGTCAGAGAAAACTGCCCGGCCTTGTTTGTGTAAATGGTTCTTACCTTTGATCCGGTGCGGTTGTCGTAGACGGATATCAGCAGGTCAGATGCGTCTTCGCCAGGGGTATATGCCCCGTTTGAATCTGAATCAGTATAAGTCACCCCGTAAATCCTGGAAAGACTTGTGTCCTCTTTATAGTCATATCCTGAAACCATGGTCAGCTTAATGGAATTATAGGCGTTGTTTCTTACTGCATACAGGGCCGGGCCGATCTCGTTCCACGCCGGATTAAAAATAGCGTCCCTTGTCGGATATGCCGCAACCTCTCTTATCAGGAGAGAGGAAAAAATCCACCTGGCCAGGGTATTGGAGTCAGCGCGGGGAAAGCGCTCAAGAACATTGGTGTATCCCACATTGGGTTCGGGAAATCCAAAATGAAGGGCATGGGCAAAAACATCCACCTCATTATACAGCACGGTCTGGGAGGCCGCGATCAGGGCATCGTTAAAAAACAGGGGCGCATATCCCCCAGGCAGAAAATCTAAATTGAAAGACAGGTAGGTATTCGCCTGGTCAGGATACGCCCGGACCTGGTTGAGCATATTTAGCACCTGAACCTCTGATTTCAGCAGAGAGGATGAAAAACAGGTATAAACAAAAAATGCATTGTTATACCTTGAGTCCACCTGGAGCTGACCTGCCCTGATGGCCATTCCCATCTGTCTGAATTGAGGAGAAAGCAGGATGCGTTTACCTTCGTAGGAAGCATCCAGTTCATTTTTAAACTGATTATTAATCACCAAGCCAATGGCAGTCTGGGCGTCCATTAAATTGTAAAAAGAGACTATGCCTGAAACGGTTCCTTCGGCTGCATATTCTGTATTCATTGTGGTAAGCGCTTCGGTTACAGCTGCGGCCGCATCATCAAGATAGAGGATTTCATTTCCGTTTGCTGAATAGTCTTCTGCGTTTTGAATTAAGGCCTGGGCGGTTAAAGAATCTGAGTATGCAACAACCCCCAGCCCCTGGGCAATCTGGGCCAGCCATGGCTGTTGTTCTAATAATAATGAACGGCTATATCCCAATTGCTCAGCATAGGCCAGGGGGGCGTTGCGCATTCGGTTGACCATATCAAGGGCATAGGCTTCGTTGCTCAGGCTTGTTTTTGCCCTGGCGATTTCCTGTGTTGAACAGAGAATGCTGGTCACTAATGCAAAAACAAAATATATTTTCCATATTTTTAAAATCATATTTGAGTCTATAGCAAAAGGCATGCCAAGTTGAAAAGCCTGTAACGGCAGTGTGCGGGTTCTTTGTGCTGTCTGTCGTTGGCCAGAATCGGTTAGATCTGGCCAGCCGTCTGTTCAGGAAATCAACTATGTGTGTTGATGGCGCATAGGATTGCCATTGAGGCTGTTTCCGGCTATCATCCAAATAGCGATGAATTTGTCTTGCGCATTGCCGGTATAATGTTTTATATAAGGGATTCGTTTTAGATATGGTGATATCTCACCTCCTGGAAGGCCCATTACCAGGAAGACCTTTATTATGAGCTGCCATCTGTTTGGGGCCTAATCGGATGATCTATGTGTTATTGGAGACGGTTTGAAAAATAAATTATTATACGGTTTAATTGTTTTGTTTGTACTGGGTATTTTGCCGGTGTGCCATGCCCAGACCACTTTGACCTTGAAGCAATGCCTGGACTATGGACTTGTCAACAGTCCTTCTATTCGAGCGGCTGATTATGCCGTGGCTGCCTTGGAAGAAAACAGGAAATCTGCCCGTGCAGATTTTTTACCCTCCCTGTCCACCTCCTATTCCTTAACCCGCCTTGAAAATATCAGTTCAAAAGGGGCCGCAGATACGGATTATCTTAATCAGGACATGCGAACTTTTGCCCTTAGATTGTCACAGGTGCTTTACGCGGGCAACCGACTTCTCAATGCTTACGACAAAGCAAAACTTGACATGGAGAGAAAGGCTGCAGACCGGAGACTGGCAGAACTTGAGTTGTCCTATAATATCCAGGCAACTTTTTTTCAGCTCAAGGGGGCAGAGCTGAATGTCAAGATTTTAAAAGAAGCTGTGGTTCGCCTTGAGGAGGGGGTGAAGTCTGCCAACGCCTATCTGGAAAAATCTCTGATTTCTTATTCTGAAGTATTGAGCGCCCGGGTGGACCTGGCAGATGCCGAGCAACAACTGAGCAAGGCAAAAAATGATGTGAATCGAAAACGGGTGGCGCTCTTTTCATTGATGAACCATCCCATCTCAGAGGAGGTGGTCTTTGAAGGCGGGCTTGAGTTCTTTGCCGGAGACTATCCATCGGAGTTTGAGGCGTGCTGGCACATCGCAAAATCAAACCGTCCTGATCTTGAAAGCCTTGCCAAGCAGGTGGCCATGTCAGAAAAAGATGCCGCTATTGCGCTGGGGTCATATCTGCCTCTGGTAAAGCTGGATCTGGGGTATAATGACCAGAATAGAGATTATGAATCTTTAGCGGCGTATAACTATGATCGGGATCAGCGGAACAGATACTGGTCGGCAGGGGTCAATGCCTCCTGGGAACTGTTTGACGGCGGACGGTCCTGGTATCAAAACCAGAAAAGTTCCCTGGATGTGCTCCAGATTAAAGAAAATATTAAAAAAGTCCAGCTGTCTATTCAGGAAGGCATCCGCAAGGCATTGTTTTCTATTTCTGAAGCCGAGCATCGCACCCGGGGGGCTTTGGGGGCAGTTGGGGCTGCCGAAGAAAACTACAAAGTTGAAAGCAGCAGGTTAGAAGCAGGGTTGACAACTGTCCCGCTTTTGCTGGACGCCCAGATTCGGCTTACTCGGGCGCAGGGCAACTACACCCAGGCGTTGTTGGATTATCAGCTTAGCCGTTCAGAGCTTGAATTTATGATCGGTGAAAAGGATAAAAAGGATAAAAAGGATAAATAAAATATCCATGGCTTCCCAAGAAATAGGCATTCTGCTGGGGGTTTACAATGGTGCGGATTTTCTGGACGAACAGATTCAAAGTTATCTGGGTCAGGGCCATGGTGTCTGGCAGATTCTGGCACGGGATGATGCCTCAACCGATTCTTCCCTTGAGATTTTGAACCGGTATGCTCAAAAGGACAGCAGAATTCACATCCTCCCTTATAAGGGATCAAACCTTGGGGTTGTCGGTAATTTTTCTGCATTGATGAAGGCTGCTTTGGAAACGGATATGCCTTATTTCGCTTTTTCAGATCAGGATGATGTCTGGCATCCGGACAAATTGTCTGCACTGTTGGGGGTCATGAAGGAAGCAGAAACTATCTGTCCGGGAAAGCCGGTACTGGTGCATTCGGATGCAGAGGTTGTGGATACCCATTTGAATACCGTTTGCCCTTCGTTTATGGGGTACCAGGGGATCTGTCATAATCGTGTAAATCCCTTGAATAATCTGCTGGTTCAGAATTTTGTGACCGGGTGCACCCTGATGGTGAACCGAAAACTTCTGGAAATGGCATGTCCGGTGCCGGAAGCCGCGTTGATGCATGATTGGTGGCTGGCGCTATGCGCGGCTGTCTCCGGCTGTATTGCATTTACAGACCAGCCATTAATCCGATACCGCCAGCACCGCAACAATCAGGTCGGGGCAAAGTCTGTTACCCGGTATCT